>DASTZM010000702.1:0-3502 GCA_035764305.1 Chloroflexota bacterium
CGCGGTACTCCATCTGGCGGTGCTGGCCGGCATCGAGCGCGCGGCGCAGGAGGTCGAGCGGCCCGTCCCGGAAGACGGCCGGGTGGCCGTGGGCGGTGCAGAGCAGATCGACGTCCAAGTCGAGCAGCCGGCCGAAGCGCCGAGCGAATGCGTCGCGCTCGTGCCGACCGGTGAGCCAGAGGTTCATGCCCACGGTCTCGCGCCAGTGGCCCGTCTCACCGCTGCCGCCGAGGATGCAGTCCCCGGCGAAGAGCACCGACTCGCCGGTGGTGGCGCGGGCGAGCAGCGCGGTGTTGCCGAGCAGGTCTTCGAGGTGAGTGCCGCGGATCCCGGCGGGCAGCGCCGTCGATTCGTCGTAGAGGTGGTCGGGTTGGCCGTCCATCTCGGAGGCGCCGGCGCGGGGGAGCCAGATGGGGATGCCCCGAGCGGCGCGCACGTCGTACGCGGCGCGCTCGTGCCAGCTGTCGGTGCACAGAATGGCGATGGGTCGACTGCCCTCCGACATCGCGTCGATGAGCCGGGCGATGCGGCCGCCGACCTCGCCGTCGATCCGGTATGGATCGACGAGCACGACGCCGCTGGCGGTGCGCAGCGCGTAGCTGTGGCCGCCGGACCCGAAGGCGGACTCTCCCTCCCGGCGGCTGGTCCAGCGCACCAGGATGGGGCGCGCTTCATCGCCAAGCTCGAGCTCGACGGCCGACGTGATGCGTCGAGGGGTGCTGGTCGTGTCCACGACGTGTGCCTGGAGGGCGATCCGCGGTCGGGCTACGGCCGGATCACGGTGCCGTCGCGCCGTCTGACCGGAGGCCAGGCGCCGTTGAGGGGGTGCTCGGGGAAGGGGTACTTGGCGGCCTTCTTCTCGTCTATGTCGATGCCGAGGCCGGGTTGGTCGTTGGCCCAGAGCATGCCGTCACGCACCTCGGGGCAGCCGGGGAAAACCTCGCGAGTGCGCTCCGGGAAGCGGGCGAGCTCCTGGATGCCGAAGTTGTAGATCGCCAGGTCGAGGTGCAGGTTGGCGGCGTGGCCGATGGGCGAGACGTCGCCCGGTCCGTGCCAGGCGGAGCGCACGCCGAAGAACTCGCACAGCGCGGCGAGCTTGCGGGCGGGGGTGATGCCGCCGATGTCGCTGATGTGGACGCGCATGAAGTCGATCAGCTGGTCGCGGACGAGCGGCAGGTACTCGTTGACATTGACGAACAGCTCGCCCATGGCGATGGGGATGCTGCTCTGCTGGCGCATGATGCGGAAGTACTCGATGTCTTCGGGCGCGAGCGGGTCTTCGTAGAAGAAGAGGTGGTAGGGCTCCAGGTCCTTGGCAAGCTGAATGGCCTGGATGGGCGGGATGCGCTCGTGGACGTCGTGCAGGAACTCGGGCTCCTCGCCGAAGGTGTTGCGCAGGCGCTCGAACATCTTGGGGACCATGCGGACGTAGGGGGTAGGCTCCCACGGCATGCGGGCAGTGCGGGCGATGCGCTCGCGGGCCTGCTCCATGGCGGGGGCCGAGCGCTGGTCGTACCCACCGCCGCGTCCGCTGTTGGCGCGTCCCGTTGAGGCGCCCTTCGCGGCTCCCGGTTGGATGGCGGTGCCGGAGCGACGGCCGCCCGAGCCGTAGGTGGAGTAGCCGGGCACGGCCATCTGGCAGCGGATGTACTTGAAGCCCTCTTCCCAGAGGCGGCGCACGCTGTCCTCGAGCTGCTCGATGTCGCCGCCGGAGGCGTGGGTGTAGACGGGGGCGGCCATGCGGCAGCGCCCGCCGAGCAACTCGTAGACCGGCATGCCGGCGCGCTTGCCCTTCAGGTCCCAGAGCGCCTCGTCGACGCCGCTCATGGCGTTGTTGAGGACGGGGCCGGAGCGCCAGTAGCCGCTGACGTGGGAGGACTGCCAGATGTCCTCAATGTCGTTGGGGTCGCGCCCGATCAGGAAGGGGCGCAGGTATTCCTCGACGGCGGTCTTGACGGCGAGGGGGCGCTGGGTGAAGGTGGCGCAGCCGACGCCATAGAGGCCGGGCTCGTTGGTCTCGACTTTGACGACGACGAGGCGGATGCCGTCTGGTGCGGTGAGGATGACCTTGACGTCGGTGATGCGCAGCGGGGGCATGCCGCCGCTCGGCTCCCACGGCTGGGGGACGACGGGGTCAGGTAGTGGGGCGGATCTCTTGCGTGCGGCCAACGTGTTCTCTCCCTGGCGGTAGCCCAATGGGGGTGGCCCTATGGCGGCAGCCCTCTGGGGCGATGGGAAAGGGTACGGTAGGCGCGGTGGCGGACTCTGACTCGGCCGCGCTGCGGCGCGAGAACGTGTGGCTGAAGCGCACGCTGGGCGCGGGGCGCCAGACGGGGTTCCAGACGTACGACCTGCTCAGCCAGGTGCTGTACGAGACGGGTGTGGCGGCGGACATTAGGGAGGCGTCGGACGAGTCGCTGCTGGAGCGGGGGTATCTGCCGGAGCAGATCGGCATTCTGCGGTCGGCGCTGGTGGTGCTGCGCGGCTTCTCGTGGGTGCTGCGGGGGCAGCTGGCGGGGTGCGCGCGTCCGCACATCGCGGCGAGCTGTGTGGCGCTGGCGGAGCAGGGGGTCCGGGTAGTGATGACGCTCACGGAGGAGCCTTTGCCGGAGCAGTGGGTGCGCGCCGCGGGGCTGGAGGCGGTGCACGTGCCGGTGGTGGACATGGGCGCCCCCACGTCGGAGCAGCTGGCGCGAGCGGTGGGGGCGATCGACGAGAGTCTGGGTGCGGGGAAGCCGGTGGCGGTGCACTGCCTGGGCGGGATCGGGCGGACCGGGACGGTGCTGGCGGCGTACCTGGTGCACCGCGGGCTCGGCGCGGATGAGGCGATCACGACGATCCGCCGGCTGCGGAACCCCTCGATTGAGACGGCAGAGCAGGAGGAGGCGGTCAGGGACTTTGCGCGGGGCCGGGCAACCCCCGGCTAGGGCAACGCTACTAGGTGGGCTCGAATCTCCGCCGCCACGGTCTCTGGTGCAGATCCGGTCGCGAGGGCGAGCATCCATCTCGCGCGCTGGCGCTTGGGCGCATCCATGGCGTACCCGTTAAGCGCCAGGAAGACCCGCAGGCTGAGATACGCAACGCGCTTGTTGCCGTCCTGGAAGGCGTGAGCTTCGACGATGCCCTGCGCGAGCACGGCCGCTTGCTGCGCCAGATCTGCAGCGTGGTAGTGGGCGTGTTGCTCTGGCCGTGCAAGCGCACCCTCAAGCTTGTCTAGGCCACCACCCAGTAGCATGCCGTGGGACCGCCCCCACGTTTGGCTGAGAACTTCCGCGTGGATGCCGATGACGTCGTCGACCGTGAGGTAGTCGTCCGAGCGCGGAATGGAGGGGTCCTAGGAATTGCCTCGAAGCTGCCGGACCGCCTCTGGATCACCGCGGTCGTAGGCTTCGAGCAGATCGAGCGTGGCCCGATCTTCGTGGGCAAGCCGCTTGGCAAGCGCCGCGACGTGCGGCCTCGCCTGCCGCTTCCTGTCGGGACGTGACACCTCTCCAGTGTTCGA
>DASTZM010000703.1:0-2314 GCA_035764305.1 Chloroflexota bacterium
CCGCCCACCTCCTTCGCTACGGCGCCCTCTTCCCCCACTCCCTGATCGGCGCCGGCGGCTCGTTCGCCCTCGCTCCGGTCGACGGCGGCACCGAAGTCACCGTCGAAGCCCGCATGGCCGCTGCACCGCCGATCGAGACCCTCCTGCGCGCCGTCTTTCCCTTCGCCGCCTTCCAGCGCCACCTCGCCGAAGAAGGCGCCCGACTGGCCGAGCTAGTGCGCTAGTCCGCTGCGGTCTCGGCGTCGTGTGCCTCGGCATACATTCGCAGCGCCGCGGCCATTCTGGCGTGCCAATCCGGCCCAAGCCTTTGGTACCACTCGGCCACTTCTGGTGTGAGCCTCAGCCGTACCTCCACCCGCCGACCGACCGACCTGAAGCGCGCTCGTGCAAAAAAGCTCTCGTCGAGTTCCGGGATGTCGGACGTGTCAATGTCCGAATCCTCCATGGCGTCAACTCTGACCCAATCGGTTCTGGATCGCTTCTTCAAGCTGCCTTCGCTCATGGCTACGCGCCCTTCTTAGAGAGATGACTCGAATGACATCCTCGCCTCGCTCGGTATAGGCTACTACGACCACCCTCCCGCCTAGAAGCCCAAGGCCTCTCCACCTGGTCTCGCCGTAGTTCTCACGGTCATCCTCGGCCACGAGCAACGGCCCATCAAAGATTTGCGGCGCGTCGATGAAGTCGAGCCCATGCTTTCGGATGTTTTCTTGGCGCTTCGCCTCGTCCCATTCGAACTGCACGGCTGGGCTCGAGGAGCGGCTACTGGCGCTGCCGCGGCGGCGGCGCCGTGGTTGGGATCCCGGCTGCCAGGGCGTGGATCGCCGCGAACGTTGGATACGGTGCGCTGAGCGCCGTCCACGCCCGAAATAGCTGCCCGTACATCAGCAGATAGTCCTCCGCCGTCGGCACTTCCGCGTCGATCTCCGACGACAGATACCCCGTGTACCCGTCGCGCTGCAGCAACGCGAACAGCTCCGGGTACGGATACCCCCGCGTGAAGGCGTGCATGTGCACGTGGCGGATCAGGTGGCGCACCCGCTCGTACGTGGCCGCGATGCTCCCCGCCACCTGGTCGCGGATGTCGCAGTTGTAGACCAGCCCCAGCCGCGGATGCCCCGCCGTCTCCACCGCCGTCCGCGCGAAGTGCCAGTAGTTGAACTGCCCGTGCATCTCCAGCAGGATGTCGACCCCGCGCGGCTCCGCGTAGGACGCGATGTCCAGCAGTGCGTCGGCCACGTATGACAGCACCGCGCTCCGGTCAGGCGGCGCACTCCCCTCCTCCACACCTTGCTTCGGCATGTCGTTGCCGAACACGCGCAGCCGCTTGCATCCCACCGCCACCGCCAGGTCGACGTACTGCTTCGTCCGGTCGACCACCTCCCGCCGCTTCGACTCGTCCGGCGTGTCGAAGCGCGACGACAGGCCGATGCACGACACCTCGAGGTACGCATCCTGGATGCGGTCACGAATCTCCCGCCGCTGCTCTGCGGTCGTGTCCAGCTCGACCCCGTGCTTGTGCTTCGACTCGGCGCGGAATTCGATCCCCGCGAAGCCGCCCTGGCGGGCCATCTCGATGACCTTGGAGAGCTCCCAGGTGCGCGCCATGTTGTAGGTGAGGAGGGAAAGCTTCATCGTGCGCGCATCTTACAAGTGACCGCGCGACAGGCGCGGCGGTCTGTTTACGCTGCGCCGGTACCATGCGGCGGCGATGGGTGTGAGGCTGGTCGACGATCCAGCGGCGGAGGCGCGCACGCGGATTGGCCGCGGCTGGGAGGGGCGCGGCGTAGACCCAGAGGTGTTGGCGGACGCGGAGCGGCAGGTGACGGGGATGCTCGCCGGACTGAACGACCTGGTCGAGGCGTTTCCGATGCTGGGCGAGCCGATTGACCGCACCGGCGAGACGGGTGAGCGCGCGGCGACGACGTCGCAGCACCGGCCGCCGGAGCGCGGGGGGCCGGGCAGCGCCGAATCCCGGCACACCGAGGGCGGCGGTGAGCTGCACGAGCTGTCGCTCACGGCGCTGGCTGAGCGTCTTCGCACGCGAGAGGTGTCCCCGGTCGAGGTCACGAGGGCGATGCTCGACCGCATCGAGCGCAACGACGGCACGTTGCGGACGTTCATCCGCGTGACGGCGGAAAAGGCGCTGGACCAGGCGCGCCGCGCGGAGGACGAGATCACGCGCGGCGTCTACAGGGGATCGTTGCACGGTGTGCCGCTCGCCGCGAAGGACCTCTACGACGTAGCGGGCGTTCCCACCACCGCCGGCTCGTCCATCCTGCACGACTGGACCCCGAGCGAAGACTCGGCCGCC
>DASTZM010000704.1:0-12340 GCA_035764305.1 Chloroflexota bacterium
GTGCGAACCGGAAGCGCCAGTAGCGCTCGCTCGCGACGCTGCCGTCCTCCTCCACCGAGAGCGTGCTGCCTGGCGGTAGCAGGCGTACGCCGTCGAACAGCGTTCGATCTGAGAAGACGTTCTGGAACGTGAAGTACTCCACCGCTGCCAGCGGATCCAGTCGGACGCTGAAGTCCGGCAGTGCCAGGAACGCCTTCACCTCCGACGCCACCGCGAGTGTCTTCCTCTGCGCCTCGCCCAGCCACGCGTAGTACAGCGGCTTCACGCCGAACCGGTCGCGCGCTAGCAGAAGGCGCCGCGCCCGAGCGTCCCACAGCGCGAAAGCGAACATGCCGTTGAAGCGCCCGACGCATGACGGCCCGTACTCCTCGTACGCGTGCACGATCACTTCCGTGTCCGAGTGCGAGCGGAAGCGATGCCCGCGCGCCACCAGCTCGGCGCGCAGCGCCTGGAAGTTGTAGAGCTCGCCGTTATAGACCAGCCCCACCGATCCATCCTCGTTGTAGAGCGGCTGGCGCCCCGCGTCCGAGAGGTCGATGATCGCCAAACGGCGGTTAGCCAGAGCCGCCGGTCCGTCCACCAGGAAGCCATCCGCGTCGGGTCCGCGGTGCGCGATCAGCGCCGCCATCGCCTGCGCCGCCGGCAGCCCGCCGCCGTCCCCACTGGCGCTGAAAGTGCCGGCTATCCCGCACATCGCCCGTTTGGTGTTTGTAGCATCAGCCCCGAACCACCCCGGAGCCCCCGTGCAGCTAACTGGTCAACGCTTCCTCGTCACCGGCGGTGGCGGCTTCATCGGCCGCCACGTCGTGCGCCAGCTCTTGGAGAAGGGTGCGCGCGTCCGTGTCCTCGAAGTCCTGGGCAAGCCCGTTCCCGACGGCGCTGAGTCCGTTGAGGGCGACCTGACCAGGCCCGACGACACGCGCCGCGCTGCCGAAGGCGTCGACGGCATCTTCCACATGGCCGTCCTCGCGCTCAACCCCTCTACCGAGCACCCCCGCCGCTGCCTCGAGATCAACGTCGACGGCTCGTTCAACGTCTTCGAAGCCGCCCACCAGCTCGGTGTCAAGAAGGTCGTCTTCTCCTCCGCCTCGTCGGTCTACGGCGACACGCTCGAGGTCATGGACGAGCAGCACCCGCTCTTGGCGCGCACCGTCTACGGCGCCTCCAAAGTCGCCGGCGAGGCGCTCCTCCGCGCGATGGCCTCCACCTTGAAGTTCGACTACGTCACGCTGCGCTACATGAACGTCTATGGCCCCTTTATGGGCTTTGGGCTCGTCGACAGCGTGCTCAAGCGCATCGTCTCCGGCCAGCCCCCCGTGATCAACGGCGACGGCTCGCAGTCCTTCGACTTCGTTTACGTCTCCGACGTCGCCGGCGCGACCGTGCGGGCGATGGAGGCCGATGTCAGCGACGAGACCTTTAACGTCGGCAGCGGCGACGAGAAGACCGTCCGCGACGTGGTCTACGCGCTGCTCGAGCTGACGCGTTCGCCGCTCCAGCCCGAGTTCAAAGACGTGCAGGTCCCCATGCTCCGGCGCGTCGGCTCCAGCGAGAAGGCCGCGCGACTCTTGGACTGGCGCGCCACCATACCCTTCGGGGAGGGCATGCGCCGCGTTGTCGAGGAGCAGGTCGGCGCCAAGCGCTAGGCGCTCACGCCATGAACGTTCTCGTCACCGGCGCCGCCGGCTTTGTCGGTAGCCACCTGGTCTCCGCACTCGCCGCCCGCGGCCACACGGTCTTCGCCGTTCACCACGATCCCACCCGACTCCCGCGGCTGGACCGAGTCACGCCCCTCGCGTGGGACCTCGCCGCCGCCCCACCGCCTGACCTGCCATCTACCCTCGATGCGGTCTTCCACCTGGCTCAAGCCAACGTCCCCGTACCCGCCCACGCCGCGCAGATGTTCGGCGTGCACGTCGCGGCGACACAGCACTTGCTCGGCCTAGCCCGTGATGCCGGCGCGCGGCGCTTCGTCCTCGCCTCCACCGGCTCGGTCTACGGCGCCGGCGCGCGGCCCTGGACCGAGGCCGACCCGACCGAGGGACCCGGCTACTACGCCGCCTCCAAGGTGGCCGCCGAGAAGCTGGTCCGCGCCCTCGGCGACGTCGTGCCGTTTTCCATCTTCCGCCTGTTCACGCCCTATGGCCCGCGCCAGAGCAACCGCCTCGTGCCCGGTCTGATCGCTCGCGTCACCGGGGGGCAGGCCGTGACCCTCGCCGCCGGTACCGGTCCAACCTTCAACCCCATCCACGTCAGCCACGTCGTGGATGTCCTCGTCCAATCACTCGATGCCGCTGGCAACCAGCTCCTTAACCTCGGAGGAGACGACTCGCTCTCTATTCGGGATATGGCGGTCGCGATCGGCCGCGTCGTCGGACGCGACCCGCTTCTCCAGCCCCAGCCCGGCGCGGCCGATCGCATCGTCGGTGACATCGCCGCGCTGCGCCGCGCCTACCGGCTGCCCGAGCGTCTGACCTCGTTCGCCGCCGGTGTCCGCTCCATGCTCGCGGCGTGATCGGCGGCGACGCCGCCGCGGCCGGAGGCGACGCGCCGCTGCGCATCTTGCACGTCATCACCTCCCTCGCCCGCGGCGGCGCCCAGGCGCACCTGCTCACGCTCATGCGGGGTCAGAAGCAGCGTGGCCACCAGGTCGAGCTCGCGTATCTGAAGGAGCCCGTGATGGCGCGCGAGTTCGCCGACGTCGTCCCAATCCCACTGCAGACCCACCTCGGCATGTCCGAGCTGGGCGACCGCGCCTACGCCGCCATCCTCGGCCGGCTGTGGGGCCTCGTCTCCGCCGTGAAACCCGAAGTCCTCCACACTCACCTCCTCAAAGCAGATGCCCTTGGCGCCGTCGCCGGACGCTTCGGCGGTGCGCGCGTCACGATCGCCTCCAAGCACAACGACGAAGCCGCACTGCGACGCCCCACCGTCGCCCGACTCCACGGGTGGCTTTCCCACCTAGACGACCGCGTTATCGTCCTTTCTGACCACGTCGGGCGCTACGTCACGACCCTCGGACGCGTCCCCGCCACCAAGGTGCGCCGCGTCTACTACGGCATCGAGCTGAACCGGCCGGTTGCCCTCGCCCGGAGCGCCGTCCGCGCCGTGCGGCAGGAGCTCGACCTTCCGCCGGAGGGACCGTTTCTCCTATGTGTCGGACGCCTCGATCCGCAGAAGGGACATCCCACCCTGCTCGATGCGATGGCGCGCGTACTGGAGCGCGAGCCGGCCGCGCGACTCGTGCTTGTCGGCGGCGCGCAGCAGGCTGACCCGGACTATGTCGCCGAGCTGCGCACGCGCGCGGCCGCGCCCGATCTGGTCGGCAAGGTCACCTTCGCCGGCGAGCGCACCGATGTCCCCCGCCTGATGGCTGCGTGCGACGTCTTCGTGCTCGCGTCCGAGTGGGAAGGGTTCGGCCTCGTCCTCGTAGAGGCCATGGCCACCGGAAAGCCCGTCGTTGCCACGAGCGTCTCCGGCATCCCGGAAGTCGTCGTGCAGGGTGAAACCGGCTTGCTGGTCCCCCCGCACGATCCATCCTCGTTCGCCACCGCTGTCCTCTCGCTGCTCCATGATCCCGCCGAGTGTCGTCGGCTCGGCACCAACGGCTACCACCGCGTCCGCACCCACTTCACCGCCGATCGCATGGTCGACGAAACGATCGCCGTCTACCGCGAAGCCCTCGCCGCGCGGGCCCGCGCGTGAGAGTCCTCCACGTCCTCGAAGCCACCATCGGCGGTACCAAACGCCATCTCCTCGACCTCGCCCCCGGCCTTCGCTCGCGCGGCATTGATGTGGAGGTCGCTTGCCCGCGCGTTCGCGACCAGCACCACGGCGACACCTCCTTTTGGGACGACCTCGCGCTTGCCGGGATCCCCACCCACGAAGTCGCCATGACCCGCCGTCCCCTCACCGCCGCCAACGCCGCCGCGCTCGGACGCCTAGCCTCCCTCATGCGCCGCGGCGCGTACGATGTCGTACACGCCCAGTCATCAGTCGCCGGCGCGCTCGGCCGCCTCGCCGCCCGCTTAGTGCACCCCCGTCCGCGCGTCGTTTACTCCCCCCACGGCTTTGCCTTCCTCGGGAATGAATGGGGGACCGGCCCTCGCCGCGCCGCTTTCCTGGGCCTGGAGCGCGCCCTCGCTCCCCTCGCCGACCGACTGATCTGCGTCTCCAGCGCCGAGGCAGACGACGCCGTTCGTCATGGCGTCGCCCCGCGCCACAAGGTCTCCGTCATCCCAAACGGCGTCGTCTCCGCCGGTTTCGCCGCCGATCGCGGCTCGATCGCCGACATGGTGCCCGACCTCGCCCCGTGGCGCGGCCTGCCCATTGTCGGCACCCTCGCGCGCATGACGCCGCAGAAAGACCCGCTCGTCTGGCTCGAGGTCGCGTCACGCCTGCGCGCCGCCGCGCCCAACGCGCGCTTCGTCTGGATCTGGGGCGGTGGTGCCCTCGAGCCCGACGTCTACGAGACGGCTGACCGGCTCGGACTGCGCGGCGTGCTGCGTTTCCTCGGCTACCGAGAGGACGCGCGTGCGGTGCTCGGCGGCCTTGACATCTTCCTCCTGACGTCGCGCTTCGAAGGACTGCCTTACGCTGTCATCGAGGCGCTCGCCGCCGGTACCCCCGTCGTCGCGACCGACGTCTCCGGCACGCGCGACGTGGTGCGCCACGAGCGGACGGGCTACCTGGCCCCCCCCGGCGACGCTGGTGCGCTCGCTGCCTACGTCCTTCGCCTCCTCGGTGACCCCGACCTGCGCCGCCGCCTCGGCGCCGCCGGGCGCGCCGACGTCTTGGAGCGCTTCTCGATCGAGCGCATGGTCGACCAGACCGCAGCGCTCTATGCGACTCTGCTCGGCCGTTGAGACAATTGCACACACGGTGAAGAGGTTCGCTGACCGCCTCGTCGCGCTGCTCTTCGTGGCCGACGCCACGCTGACCTGCGCTGCCCTCCTTCTCGCCGACGCCGGCCGTCGCTTCCTCCCCTTCGGCCCGCCGCTCGTCTCTCAGGGGCCGTTCATCCGCGCTCCCATCCTCATCGCCGCCGCTCTGATCTGGCCCTTCTTCCTACGCCTGTTCGGCGCGTACGACACCCGCCGCACCCGCACCTTCCTGGACGAGCTGCGCGCCATCCTCCCCGCTGTCGGCGTCTCGACCCTCGTCCTGATCGGCTTCTTCTTCCTGTTCGAGTTCCGCTTCATCTCGCGCATGCTGCTCGCCTATTTCCTCGCGCTCGACCTCCTCTTCCTGGTCAACTTCCGCCTCCTCGCCCGCGCCCTGGTACGCCTCCTCGCCGCCTCGGGCCGTGCCGTGCGACGCTTGCTCATCGTCAGCGCCGGCCCCGTCGGGCGCGAGATCGCATCGCTTATCGCCTCCCATCCCTGGAGCGGGCTCTCCCTTATCGGCTACGCCGACGATTCCCTGTCTGACGGCCAGCTCGTCGACGGCCGTCCCGTCCTCGGTGCCAGCGGCGAGGTCGTCCGCATCGTCCAGGAGCACCAGATCGACGATGTCATCGTCGCCCTCCCGGCGCGCGAGCACGACACCATCGTCCGCCTCGCCCTCGAGCTGCTCCCGCTTCCCGTCCAGGTTCGCATCGTCCCCGAGCGCTTCGAGATGATCTCCGCCCGCGCCCGCGTCGAAGACTTCTGGGGCGTGCCCCTGATCGGCATCCGCGAGCCCGTCATCACGGGCTTCGACCGCGTCGTCAAGCGCGTCTTCGACCTGGCGCTCGCCAGCGCGGTGCTGCTCATACTCTCGCCGGTCATGCTTGCGGCGGCGATCGCCATCAAGCTCGACTCTGCCGGCCCGGTCCTCTACGGGCCGTGGCGCGTCGGCGAGAACGGCCGACTCTTCCGCATGTGGAAGTTCCGCACCATGGTTCAGGATGCCGATCAGGAGCGGCTATTCAAGGCGAAGGACGACCCGCGCCGGACGCGCATCGGCGCCGTGCTGCGTCGCTGGAGCATCGACGAGCTGCCAAACCTCCTCAACGTCCTCAGCGGCGAGATGAGCCTCGTCGGCCCCCGGCCTGAGCAGCCCTGGATCGTCGAGCGCTACGAGCCGTGGCAGCGCAAGCGCCTCGCCGTCCCGCCCGGCATCACCGGCTGGTGGCAAGTCAACGGACGCTCAGATCTGCCGCTCCACGAGAATGTGGAATACGACATCTACTACATCCAGAACTACTCCCCCCTGCTCGACCTTCAGATCCTCTGGAAAACCATCCCCGTCGTCCTCCGCGGTAAAGGCGCGTATTAGCTGCCCACCTTGCGCTGCCGCGCCGTTCTCCGCTTTTGCTCCGGCGGCTTGGCCGGCGCCATCCACTCCAGTTCCACGTCGCCGATCCGCACGGCGTCCCCCGGCTTCACCCCCGCCTTCTCCAGCGCCGCCGTCACGCCGATCTGGCGGAGACGTCCCTGCAGATACTTGAGCGCGGCCTCGTTCTCCAGGTCAGTCATCTGGATCGCCCGCTCCGCCGCACGCCCCGTCACCTCGAGCACGCCGTCTGGAGCCCGCTCGACGTAAAACTCGCGCGACTGCTGCAGGGGCGTGTAGACGCGATGGTCGTCCGCCACCTCGAAGTCTCTCGGCTGCTCCGCTGCGGCCCGCTCTAGCTCCTCCTGGCGCAACGCCGCCAGTTTCGCCGCCACCAGACGCACCAGCTCGTCTAGCCCCTGCCGAGTCGCTGCCGAGATTGGCACCGCCGGCACGCCCAGCTTCTGCAGTTCGCCCCGCAGCTGCGGCCACTGCGCGCTCGCGTCGGGCAGGTCCATCTTGTTCGCCGCCACGATCTGCGGCCGGTCGGCCAGCTCGGCCGCGTACTCCCCCAGCTCGGCGTTGATCTTCTTGAAGTCGTGCAGCGGCTCCGGCTGCGCCGCGTCCAGCACGTGCACAAGCAGCCGCGTCCGCGAGACGTGGCGCAGGAACTGATGTCCCAGGCCGGCGCCCGTGCTCGCCCCTTCGATCAGGCCTGGGATGTCCGCCACCACGAACGAAGTCTCCTCCCCTACTCCCACCACGCCCAGATTCGGCTCCAGCGTCGTGAACGGGTAATCAGCGATTTTCGGGCGCGCCGCACTGATCGCTGCCAGCAGGGACGACTTGCCCGCGTTCGGGAACCCGACCAGCCCCACGTCCGCGATCAAGCGCAGCTCCAGCTCCAGCTCGCGCTCCTCACCAGGCTCCCCCTTCTGCGCGAACTCGGGCGTCTGCCGCGTCGACGTCGCGAAATGCACGTTCCCCAGACCCCCTTTGCCGCCCCGCGCCACCAGCAGCCGGCGCCCCGGCTCGACCACGTCCGCCACCGTCTCGCCAGTCGCCCCGTCACGCACTACCGTCCCCGGCGGCACCAGGATGACCAGGTCCTCACCCGCGCGCCCGTGCTGCTTCTTCTCGCCCCCCGCACCGCCGTGCTGCGCCTTGAACTGGCGCTTGTAGCGGAACGGCAGCAGCGTGTTCAGCCCTGGATCCGCTTCGACGTACACCGACCCGCCACGCCCGCCGTCTCCCCCGTCCGGGCCGCCGCGCGGCACGTACTTCTCCCGGCGCATGTGCATCGCGCCGTTGCCGCCGTTCCCAGCGAGCACCGTGATCCTTGCCTGGTCGTAGAACACCGGAGACAAACCTATACTTGCGTCAGATGGTAGTTGCCGAGGCGCCCACGGCGCGGCCGTGGACGGTCGCCCCGCCCGCGCCATCTTCCCTTGCTGCGGCGCTGCCTGACCTGCACCCGGTGGCGGTGCAGGTGCTCCACGCGCGCGGCTACACGACTCCGGAGGCGATCCTCGCCTTCCTCTTCCAGGACCAGCTTCACGACCCGCTCGCCCTCTACGGCATGGACCGCGCCGTTGCCCGCCTGCGCCGTGCCATCGGCGGCGGCGAGCAGATCGCCGCGCACGGCGACTTCGACGTCGACGGCGTCACCGCCGCCGCGGTCCTCGTCGAGGGCCTCTCCGCGGCCGGTGCGCGCATCGTCCCATTTCTGCCCGCCCGTACGACGACCGGGTACGGCGTCCACGCCTCCGCCGTCGACAAGCTCGCCGCCGACGGTGTCACCCTGATCGTCACCGGTGACACCGGTACGCGGGCCATCGAAGCCGTGCAGCGCGCCGCCGAGCTCGGCATCGACGTCATCGTCACCGACCACCACCTTCCCGGCGAGACGCTGCCCGCCGCCCTTGCGCTCGTCAACCCTCACTTGCCCCTGTGCCCGTACCCGTTTAAGGAGCTGTCTGGCGTCGGCGTCGCCTGGAAGCTTGTCGACGCGCTCAGCCGCTCGGTTCCCTTCAACGGCCTTGCCAGCGACGACCTGCTCGACCTCGTTGCGCTCGGCACCATCGTCGATGTCTCGCCGCTCGTCGGCGAAAACCGCTGGCTGGTGCGCCGCGGTCTGGACCGTCTCGCGCGCTCCCGCCGCCCTGGCATCCAGGCGCTGCTGGCCCAGGCCGATCGCGAGGGCCCGCTCGACGAGCGTACCGTCGCCTTCTCCATCGGCCCGCGGCTCAACGCGGCCGGACGCATGGAGAGCGCCGACCTGGCCTACGATCTACTTACGACGAAGGACCACAGCCACGCCTTCGAGCTGGTGCAGCGCCTCGATCGGATCAACCAGGAGCGCCAGCAGCTCACCGAGCGCGTCCTGGCCGAAGCGCGCGTCCAGGCCGACCGCGCCTCGGCCCACCCCGTCCTCCTGATCCGAGGGCGCGACTGGCCATCCGGCGTCCTCGGGCTCGTCGCGGCCCGGCTGAGCGACGAGTACAGCCGTCCCGCCATCGTGCTCGACGTCGGCCCCGAGGCCAGCCGCGGCTCGGGGCGCGCCTCGGGCAGCGACCTCGACCTCGTAGCTTTGCTCGGCGCGTGCGGCGACCTCTTGCTGGAGTTCGGCGGCCACGCCCAGGCGGCCGGGTTCGCCCTCGGCTCCGAGCGCGTCGACGCGTTCGCCGAGCGCCTCCTTGCCGCCTGCGCCGATCGCCCCGACCCGTCGCTCGCGCCCGTTATCGCCGACCATCGCCTCGATGCAGCGGGCCTCGATTGGGCGCTCTACCACGGCCTGTGCGCCCTGCGCCCCTACGGTCAGGCCAACCCCGCCCCGGTCTTTCTCTCGGAAGCCGTACCCGTCGTCGAGGCGCGGGCGGTCGGTGCCGCGGGCAAGCATCTGCGACTGCGGCTCCGCTTCGGACGCCAGACGCTCACCGCCTTCGGGCCCAATCTCGGCGCGCGCCTCGCCACGCTCGGCGCCAACTCGGAGGTCGATCTCCTCTTCTGCCTGGAGTCCTCGGTCTGGAACGGCGCCGAGTCGCTCGAATTGCGCTTGCGGGACGTCCGCGGTACGCTGGGTACTTAACCCCTTCGCTCATGGCTGCCGCCCCGCCGCTCTCCGTCAGCGCCGACCTCGATCTATCCGAGCGCGCTCCGGGCAAGAGCCTGGCGACCATCGACGACCTGCTCGCCAAGATCCACACCTACCTGCCGAACAGCGACCTATCGCAGGTCCGCACCGCCTACGACTTCGCTGCAGCCGCCCACAGCGGCCAAGTGCGCGGCACCGGCGAGCCCTACGTTCAGCACCCCCTCGAGACCGCCCTGCTCCTGGCTGACCTCCAGATGGACCGGGCCACCATCTGCGCTGGCCTGCTCCACGACGTACCCGAGGACACCTCCCGCACTATCGAGGAGGTCAACGAGCGCTTCGGCCCGGACGTGGCCAAGCTCGTCGACGGCGTGACCAAGCTCTCGCGCGTCCACTGGGAGACGCTCGAGGAGCAGCAGGCCGAAAACCTCCGCAAGATGTTCCTGGCGATGGCTGAGGACGTGCGCGTCGTCATCGTCAAGCTTTGCGACCGCCTCCACAACGTCCGCACACTGGACGGCAAGTCGCCCCCCGCGCGCAAGCGCATCGCGCGCGAGACGCTTGAGATCTATGCCCCGCTCGCTCACCGCCTGGGCATCTGGGAGCTCAAATGGCGGCTGGAGGATGGCGCCTTCTACTACCTGGAGCCCGAGCGCTACCAAGAGCTCAAACGACTGCTCGCGGATACGCGTCAGACGCGCGAGCGGTTCATCGAAGAGGCCATCACCAGCCTCACCGCGGATCTCGAGAAGCACGGACTTCGGCCGACCGTCACGGGTCGGCCGAAGCACATCTACTCCATCTACAACAAGATGCAGCGCACCGGGCGGAGCTTCGACCAGCTCTACGACCTGCTCGCGATCCGCGTGCAGGTCGATACGGTTCCCGAGTGCTACGCCGCGCTGGGCATCGTCCACTCGCTCTGGACCCCCGTACCGGGGCAGATTGACGACTACATCGCGATGCCTAAGGGCAACATGTACCAATCGCTTCATACCGCCGTGATCGGCCCCGGTGGGCGCTTCCTGGAGGTGCAGATTCGCACCTTCGAGATGCACCAGGTGGCCGAGCACGGCATCGCCGCCCACTGGCGCTACAAAGAGGGCACCCAGGGTCCCGGCGATGCCGCCTTCGACGCCAAGCTCGCCTGGCTCCGCCAGCTCATGGGCTGGCAGCAGGAGCTGTCCTCGGCGCAGGAGTTCGTCGAGAGTGTCAAGATGGACCTGTTCAAGGACCAGGTCTACGTCTTCACGCCCAAGGGCGACATCAAGGACCTTCCCGCCGGCAGCACGCCACTGGACTTCGCCTATCGCATCCACACCGACGTCGGCCATCGCTGCGTCGGCGCGCGCGTCAACGGAAAGCTCGTCTCGCTCGACTACCAGCTCAAGAACGGCGACATCATCGACATCGTCACGAGCAAGTCCTCACGCGGACCGAGCCGCGACTGGCTCTCGCTCGTGCAGACCGCCCACGCGCGGGAAAAGATCCGCCAGTGGTTCAAGCTGCAGGAGCGCGCGCAGAACATCGCGCGTGGCAAGGAGGCGCTCGACAAGGAGCTGCAGCGCCTCGGCCTCGGCGGCCTAGGCGCCATCTCCGACGACAAGCTCGTCGAGGTCGCCGAGTCGCTCCACCAGGGCACACTCGACCACCTGTTCGCCGCCCTCGGCTATGGCGGCGTTGGCGTGCAAACCGTCATCGGTCGCCTCGGCCTACGCGCCCCGGCGGTCGAGGTCCCGTTTCCCGAGCTGCCGCCCGATGGCGCCGCCTCCACCAGCCGGGGCAACAACACCGGCGCCATCAGCGTCATGGGAGTCGGCGACCTGCTCACCCGCATGGCTACCTGCTGCAAGCCCGTCCCCGGCGATGAGATCATCGGCTACATCACCCGCGGAAAGGGCATCACCGTTCACCGGCGCGACTGCCGCAACGTTCGCGCCGAAGACGAGCCCGAGCGGCTCGTGCAGGTCGACTGGGGCCGCACCGGCGTCCAGACCTATCCGGTCACCATCCGCGTGGAGTCGTACGACCGAGAAGGGCTCCTGCGCGACGTCGCCACTGTCGTTTCGGAAGAGAAGCTCAACATCACCGGTGCTACGGTCGACACCAGTAAGAACGGCACCGCCACAATCCTGGCCACCGTCGAGCTGGGCTCGCTCCAGCAGCTCAGCCGGCTCCTCACCCGGATCGAGAAGATCCGCGACGTAATCCGAGTCTCTCGCGACGTGCGCTCGGGGTTGACCCCCAGCAAATAGCGCGCTCTACGCCACGCGGCGCTCGTCGCTGCGCTCGGCGACTTCGATCCTCTGCAGATCCAGCCAGCCGTTCCGCAGCGCAATCACCACCGCCGCCGTCCGGTCCGGTGCCCGGAGGCGCTGAAGCACCTTTGCCAGGTGATTCTTCACCGTCTGCTCGGAGATACCCAAGCGCAGCCCGATCACGCGGTTGGAGTTCCCCTCGGCCACCTCGGCCAAGATCTCCATCTCGCGCGGCGTCAGCGGACACTCCGGGCGCACGCGGCGTGGTCTCTCGTTCATCTCGCGGTCACACTTGTTGTCAAGCGGCTCAAATCATTGTACTCGGTTGTCAGGCGGTTCGGTGCGCCGTCGCTGCTATGCTGCCCTGAGTGCGGGTGCTGCTGGTGGAGGACAACCCCGGCGACGCGCGCCTCATCCGTGAGACACTGGCCGACGCTGCGCAGGCCGCCGCCCGTCCCGATGTCGTCGAGGTTGCTCACGCCGAGACCCTCGCGGCCGCGCTCGACCAGATAGCGAGGCAGCCGCCTGACGCGGTCCTGCTCGATCTGAACCTCGGTGAGACGCACGGCCTCGAAACCTTTCGCACACTGTTCCGTCAGGCACCATCCGTGCCAGTCGTCGTGCTGAGCGGTCTTGCCGACGGCGAGACCGCCATCCAGGCCGTACGCGAGGGCGCCCAGGACTACCTGGTTAAGGGCGCCGCCGACGGCCCGCTCATCGAGCGCTCACTGCG
>DASTZM010000705.1:0-9384 GCA_035764305.1 Chloroflexota bacterium
GTCGCGTCACCATCGTCGGCAGCAAGAAGATGGTCGTCTACAACGACGTCTCAGAGACCGAGAAGATCCGAATCTACGACAAGGGCGTCGATCGGCCGTACGAGACAGACCAGTTCAACGACTTCCATCTCGCCTACCGCAACGGCAGCCAGACGATCCCGCACCTGGACGTACCCGAGCCACTGCGCGTCCAGTGTGAGCGTTTCGTGCGTTGCATCCAGACCGGCGAGCGCCCCGAGACCGACGGGCGGGATGCCCTCCAGGTGGTCCGCATTCTCCAGCAGGCGGATCGGTCGCTGCAGAACGGCGGCGCCCGTGAACCGCTCGCGGCGTTAGCGCCGCGCCAGCCGCACCCACTCCTACCGGAAGTCGCGTCCTTAGCAGCAGCGGGGGGTACGTCCTATGTCCACGCCAACTAGCGCGCCAGTCACGCGACGCGCGACGCGTCGCGTGAGCACCCAGCCCCAGCAAGTGCCCTTCGTCGATCTGAAGGCGCAGTACCACGCCATCCAAAAGGAGACCATCGCCGGCCTCCTCGACACCCTCGAGGACATGGACCTCCTTCTCGGGCCCAACGTGCGTGCGTTCGAAGCCGAGTTCGCCGCGTACTGTCAGGCCAAGTACGCCATCGGCGTCGGCAACGGCACCGACGCCCTCCAGCTCGCACTGCGCGCCTGCGGCGTCCGCGCCGGAGACGAAGTCATCACCGTGTCCAACACGTTCTTCGCGACCGCCGAGGCCATCGTTCAGCTCGGCGCCGTGCCGGTCTTCGTGGACGTCGACCCCAGAACGTTCACCATGGATCCGGCTCGCCTGCCGGCGGCCATCGGCCCCCGCACGCGCGCCATCGTCCCCGTCCACCTCTACGGCCAGATGGCGGACATGGACGCCATCATGGACGTCGCCCACCGCCACGGACTGGTCGTCGTGGAGGACGCGTGCCAGGCGCACGGCGCCGAAGACCACGGCCGGCGTGCCGGCTCCGTCGGCGACGCCGCCGCCTTCAGCTTCTACATGTCCAAGAACCTCGGCGCGTACGGCGATGGCGGTGCCGTCACCACCAGCTCGCGCGCCATCGCCGATGAGATCCGCCTGCTCCGGGACCACGGCAGCAGCCGCAAGTACGAGCACGACGAATTCGGCATGAACTCCCGTCTGGACGAGATACAGGCCGTGGTCCTGCGGACCAAGTTGCGCCGCCTCGACATGTGGAATGACAGCCGCCGGGCGCACGCCGAGACGTACCGACAGCTTCTCGCCGGCCTACCTGTCGTCACGCCGGTCGAGCGCCCCGATTCCCGGCATGTCTTCCATCTCTTCGTTATCCAGTCCGGCGATCGCGACTGGATGAGGGCCAGCCTGCAGGACCGCGGTGTCGCCACCGGCGTGCATTACCCCATCCCCATCCACCGCCAGGCGGCGTGCCGCGGGATCGGGCGCATCGCCGGCTCGCTGGAGGTCACCGATTCGCTTGCCGGTCAGATCCTGTCTCTACCCATGTATGCCGAGCTCGAGCCGCAGCAGATGGTGTACGTCGCCGGCTGTTTTGAAGCAACGATCGCCAGCGCGGCGTGAGGGAACCGATCATGCTAGTCAGACACAGATCTGGGGCGATCGCACCTCGGGCCGCCAGACGCCGTACTCGCGGGGCGCCCGGTGAGCGCGCCCAAGGCACGTGGGGCGGCTCGGTGCTTCCTCCGGGGATCGTGCCCTATGTCGCATTTGTGCTGCGCTGGTGGTGGCTGATCCTTGTCGTCACCGCCGTTGGCTGCGCCGCGACCGTCGCCTATCTCAAGTTCGGCCCCCAGACCTATCAGAGCACCGCGCTCATCGTTGCGCCGCAGGAGACCGATCCTTCCACGGGAGCGCAGCGCTCCCCGAACAGCCCGCGAGGCACCGCGGTCAATTACGCCGCACAGGCCGCCTCTCAGCACGTGTTCGAGCTCACCAGTACCGCCCTCCAGGGCAAGCTCGTTGGACGCGCGTCTCTCTCGACCCGTGACTTGCTCCTCATGTCTCGCCGCAAGCAGGTCGAGATCAAGCAGCAGCGCAACTCCAACGTCGTTTCCGTCACCGTCACAAATACCAACCCGCGCGACGCCCGGACGATCGCGGATACGATCGCCGCGGTCTTCGTCGAGGACACCAACGCTCGTACACGCGCCACACTCGACGCGCACAAGACCCAGCTCGAACAGCAGATCGATCTCACGCGTCAGCAGCTGATTACCTCCCAGCTTCGCCAGCGTGAGGAGGACCTGTCGCAAGACATCCGCCGCGAGCGGACCCAGTTGCTGCAGCTACAGCTCCAGTACCAGCAAGAGGCTCAGCGGCAGCTCGACATGGACCGCGCGCTCTCAGACGCCGAGCGTCAGCAGCAGGCCGACTCGGCCGCTGCTGGAGCCTCCACCGCGGCCATCGCTGCGGCGCAGCAGCGCGCCAGGGACCTGCTCGCGTCGTCCAGCGCGTCCACTGCTCTCCGGCTCGATCTCCTGCGGGGGCAGCAGCAGGAGCTCGAGCAGAGCCTCGCTGAGACCGGTGCACAACTCACGGACGTGCGCGCCGCACTCGCCACGCTGGGTGGTGTGCCGGCGCAGGACGGCACCGACACACCGGATGCGGCGGCCAGTCGCTCCACGCTCCCGCCCTCAGCCGTCCCCGCCGGCACCCAGGCCGAGCTGGACCGCGTCAAGGAGCAACAGGCGCAGCGCAAGGACCTCACCGGGCGCGAGGACGCGCTCGTCAAACAGATCCAGGACGCCAACCGTGAGCTGCTCGCCTTGCAGCAGCAATACCAGCAGGAAGTCCAGCGCCAGGTCGACGCTCAACAGGCGGCGCTTCGCCTGCGGTCCGTGTCCGCCGGCACCCCGCAGCCCACTCTGACCCCGGACCAGCAGCGGCAGCTCGATCAGCTGTCGGCGGCCGCCACTGAGGCAGGGAAGCAGCGCCTTGAGCTCATCACCCAGCAGCGTGACGCGCAGCAGCGCAACCTCGCCGGCCTCGACGCCAAGCTGCGCGAGGTCCGCGCGGCGCTCTCGGCGCTGCCGAGCGACGCCACGCTGGCCGCCGCCGCAACGCAAGTCGCCACTCAGGCTGCGGTGCAGAGCCAGACGGACGCCGCCCAGGCCGAAAGGCTGCGGCAGGAGGCCCAATCCCAGCGCGACCGCAAGACCCAGCTCCTGGAGCGGGACAAGACGCTCTCCCGCCAGATTGACGACCAGCGAGCCCAGCTCCGCCAGGTGCAGCTCCAGATCGTGCAAGAGCTCGACAAGCAGGCCGAGACCGAGCGCCAGGTTGCGCTCTCGATCCCGCCCGCCTCCACCATCTCCCGCGCCGCCCCGCAAGGCGCGTCCGATCCGTCGAAGGCTGCGCCCGCGATGTCGCCCGCGCAGTTCGAGAGATTGGAAGCCATCACCCGCGCCGCCGCTGCCACACGCGTGCAATGGCTGCAGGTGACGACCGACCAGCAGCAGGAGGTGTCCCGCAACATCGCCGCCCTCACCGACCAGCTTGCTGACGTGCGCCGCAGGCTCGCCGAGCGCCCCGACAACGGCGATCCCCTCCTCGACGCCGCCTTCACCACCGCGTATCAGGAGCGGCTACAGACCCTCACCGGCGAGTACGTGAAGGGCCGCATCAGCGCCTCGGCCGCGGCGTCCACCCTAGAGCGCTTCGGCGCCGCCTCCGCCCCACTGCCTTCCACCAATCTGCGCAAGCTCGCCGCCCTCGGCGGTGCCGGTAGCCTCGCCGCCGGCATCGGAATCGCGTACGTTGTGGACCTCGTGCTTGGGTGGCGCTTGGCCGCGCGCCGGCGCGGCGCACTCCTTACACCTCCGCTCGCCGTTCTGCCCGCCAATGGGCTTATGGCCGGCAGGACCAGCCGCTTTGGCTACGCTGCAGCTGCCGCGGGCGACCCGCCGCCCGTCACGCCCGCCCTCGTTGAGTCGGCCTCCGTTGTCCACGTCGACGGATGACATGATCACCGTCCTCTTTCCCGTCAACGAGCTCAAGATCGGGGGCGCTGAGCAGCAGTTGCTCGAGCTCGTGCGCGGCCTGGACAAGCAGCGTTTCCACCCCATCGTCGCCCCGCTGTACCCCGGCGGGGCCCTCGATCCCGAGTTCCGCTCGGTGTCGGGCGCATCCGTCGTCGATCTGAGCCGCCGCGGCAAGTTCGACCTCCGGCCACTCGTCAGCCTCGCGTCCCTCGTCCACCGCCACGACGTCGACCTGGTTCAGCCGTTCCTCAGCCCGGCAACGTTCTTTGGCCTCACCGCCGCCCTCCTCGCTGCCCTCCGTGGCAGGCGCGCCCTCACCGTTGTCACCGAGCGTTGCGGCGTGCGCCGCGTCCGCGGCCTTGGCTACAAGGCCTACCGCGTGACGGAGGACCTGCTGACTCACGCCGCCGACGCCGTGGTCGCGAACAGCCAGGCCGGACGCCGTGACCTGCTCGCGCGCGGCATACCCGCCCGCAAGACACGTGTCGTCTACAACGGCATCAATCTGGAGCGCCTCCTGCCCGATCGGACAGCAGCCGCAGCCCACCGCGCGCGACTCGGCGTCCCCGCAGGGGGCAGCGTTGTCGGCATCCTTGCGAGCCTCACAGCGCCAAAGGGCCACGACACCTTGCTGCGCGCGCTTGCGCGATTGACGCAGGCCCACCCTGACGTGCGCTGTGCCGTCGTCGGTGACGGACCCCAGCGTGCCGCGCTCACGGCCCTCGCCGCTGAGCTCGGTCTGACAGATCGTGTCGTCTTCTTCGGGTATCAGCGTCGCGTGGCCGACTTCCTGGCCGCCTGTGACCTGCTCGTCTCGTCGTCCCGGGACAACGAGGGCTGTTCCAACTCCATCCTGGAAGCCATGGCCCTCAGTGTGCCCGTCGTCGCGACCGACGTCGGTGGCAATCCCGAGCTCGTGAGGGATGGAGACACGGGGTACCTCGTTCCCGTCGGCGATGACGCCGCGCTCGCGCACACCCTTGGGTCCGCCCTCGCCGACCCCGCGGGGCGCGCCGTGCGTGCCCATCGCGCCCGCCAGATGGTGGATCGGGAGTTCGGCCTCCGGCGCATGGTCGCCGAGTACGAGGCGCTGTACCAGCGTCTCCTGGAAGAACGCGATCGAGCCACCTCGCTCGACCGCCACGCGCACGCGCCCGAGCGCCAGAAAGTAACCGAGCCAAGGATGAGTTGATGATCTCCCCAAACGTCTTCCTGGGACAAAACGTCGTGATTCACCACCCGGAGCAGGTCAATCTCTATGGGTGCCGGATCGGCGACAACTGTAAGATCGCGTCGTTCGTCGAGATCCAGCGCGGTGCCATCCTCGGCAACAACGTGAAGGTCGAAGCGTTTGCCTTCATCCCCACCGGCGTTGTCATTGAGGACGGTGCCTTCATCGGCCCCCACGTCTGCTTCACCAACGATCGTTATCCAGCGGCCGTCGGACCCGATGGCGAGCTCCTGACCGGCGAGGAGTGGGAGGTCGTGCCAACCATCGTTCGCCGCGGCGCGGCCATCGGCGCACAGTCGGTGATCGTGTGCGGTGTGACCATCGGCGAAGGCGCGCTCGTCGGCGCCGGCAGCGTTGTCACGCGCGACGTGCCCCCCGGCGCATTGGTGCGCGGAAACCCCGCTCGCGTGGCGGGGAAAAACCCGAACGCAGCCGCCTCTCCCCCAGCCGCCTCACCCCCAGCCACCTCACCCGCGGCGGCTCCCACCGTTGTCTCCCCGACGTCATTCGGGCCCATCGCGGTGCCCGGCCCGGAAGGGCTCGCGGAACCGGTCGCAGCCAGCGCCAACTTTCTGGTCTTGGAGCCGGCCTCCTAGCGCCACCGCCCGTGTCGCGCTCCCGTTAGCGACCCGCCCCGCGCAGCCTTCCCCCCAGCGTCCCAGCCAGAACCCGCGCCAGCCTCGCCGTGCGCCGGTTCAGCCGCAGCAGCGTCCCAACGTAGACCGCGCCACCCGCCGCTGCCAGCACGACCGATCCGACCTGTCCCTGCGCCAGCATACGCAGGTCGGGCTGCGCGTAGACGCCTCCCACCAGCGCCGCGGCTGCCGCTCCCGCTGCGAGCGGCGGCGCCATGATGCCCCGTACGTGATCGGCCGGCGCATCTACCAGACGCAATAGCACTAGCCCCGTGACCGGCACAAAGCACAGCATCACCGCCGACTGCGCGGCCGCGACCGCCGTGATACCGTGCTGCGTCGCGATAACCAGCGCCGGCACCAGGACCACCAGTCGTCCTAGGCTCAGCTGCCACTCCGCGTCTGGGCGCCCCACCGCTCGGTACACCGAGCTGAAGTTGGAGTACATCGCTCTGAAGACGCCGTACACCACCAGGATCTGCAGCGGAACGACTGCGTCATTCCACTTTGGACCCAGCAGAAGCGGTACGTAGTAAGGCCCTGCGGCGAACAGGAACACGCCGAGCAGACCCGCGAGCGTGCTCGACACCGTAAAGGCATCGCCGAACAGATCGATCAGCTCGCCCCGCTTCGATCGGACGCGTGAGTAGGCGGAGAACGTGACGTTCGAGATCGCCTGGATCATGATCACCGCCGGCACGTTCGCCAGCATGAAGGCGAGCGCGTAGACACCCAGCCGCGCCGTGCCGAGCGCGTGGCCCACGATGAAGTAGTCCACGTTCGAGCTGGCGAAGCCAACCAGTCCCGTCAGCGACACGTGCCGCCCGTACCGCAGCAGCTCGGCGGCGATTGGCCACCGGAAACGCGGCCACGGACGGATGCTCGACAGGAGCCAGAGCAAGATCGTCGACGTTCCCTCCTTTATGAGGTAGGCCGCCACCAGGCTCCACACCCCAAAGCCCGAAAGCGCCATCACGATCGAAACCAGCCCAGACGCCACCAGCGGCGCCACGTCAGGCACCAGCTTCCGGCGAAACGCGAGGCGCTTGATGAGGACCGCGTTGTGGACCGATCCCAGTGCCGTCAGGATCAACCCGCTGGCAAGCGCGACCATCACCGGCGCGATGACCTCCTGTCCGCCGAACTCTGCCAGCGTCGGCGCTAGGGCCACCGTCGCCACAAACAGAGCGGCCGCCGCGACAAGGTTGATCGTCAGCGCGGTGCCGCCGGTCTCGCGGATGTCTCGCTCGCCGTGCACGATCGCGGCCGGCACGCCAAAGTTCTGCAGCAGGTTGAACGCGCCGATGCCGACCATCGCGAAGCTGACCACCCCGAACTCGCTCGGACTGAGCAGCCGCGCCAGCACCATGCTCGTCGCGAAGCTGAGCCCTTTGCTCGCCCCGAACGCCAGGAGCATCCAGAACGCGCCGCCCGCCGCGTGACGTCCGATGGACTCGCCGGGCGTGTCCACCCGACGCCCCCCTGCTGGGAGCGGCTCCAGCATGCGGGTGGGACTCACAAATGCGTCGGGAACTGTTGGCGCCGACGGTGTGGCGACGATGGCGGTACCTCCGTGGATGAGTTAGGAAACCTCATACCTTTCCGCCCACCGCAAAGGCGTTGGCGCGACGTTGAGGAGAGGTGGTGGGCCAGCGCGCCCGACCGCGGCCGGACCGCGGCTTGGCTCAACGTGTTCTCTACGCACGCTCAACCCTGCGCCCGGCGCGCCACTCCTAGAGTTGCACCCGCGTCCCGCTGCAATCGGGACGGCGAAACGGAGGAGAACACCCGCTGTGGCTTCAGGATTCACCATCTGGTTCACCGGTCTATCCGGAGCAGGCAAGACAACCATCACGCAGCGACTCGAGCCCGCGCTGCGCGCGCGCGGCCTGCGCGTCGAGATCCTCGACGGCGATGTCGTGCGCACCAACCTGTCCAAGGGGCTGGGGTTCAGCCGCGAGGACCGCGACACCAACGTGCGGCGCATCGGTTTCGTCTGTCGGCTGCTGAGCCGCAACGGCGCCGTCGCCATCGCCGCCGCCATCTCCCCCTACCGCCAGGCGCGCGAGGATGTGCGCCGGGAGATCGCCGCCGAGGCGGGCTTCTTTGAGGTGTACGTCAAGTGCCCCATCGAGGAGCTGGTCCGTCGCGACGTCAAGGGCCTGTACGCCAAAGCGCTGCGCGGCGAGATCGCCAACTTCACCGGCGTGTCAGACCCGTACGAGGAGCCGGTCGATCCCGAGATCGTCGTCGATACCGAGCGCGAATCGGTCGACGAGTCGGTCGCCCGGATCCTGGCCGGCCTGGAGAAGGCCGGCCACGTGGCGCCCCAGTCCGTGCCTGCGCTGACTGGCGCCATCCTCGGTGGCAGCAAGAATGGGCACGCCGCTGGGGATGCGCCCTACGGCACCGACGCGATCAAAGGCCTGGTCATCGCTGGCCACTCGCAATTCGCCGCCGTCGAGACCGCCGAATGATTGCCGTCGAGCCCCTCGCTCCGCCGCGCCCGGCCGCCGCTCTGCCCACAGCGCCCGCCGTCGGTCTGGTCAACCGCATCGCGAAACCTGCCGATCGCGCCGCGCTTCTGGAGCGCGCGCCGTCACTTCCGCGCCTGCAATTGACCCCACGTGAGCTGTCGGACCTCTGGCTGCTCGCCATCGGGGGATACACCCCGCTCGACGGCTTTCTCTGCCAAAGCGATTACGTCTCCGTCGTGGAGACCATGCGGCTGGCGTCCGGAGCGCCGTGGTCCATCCCCATCACCCTGTCAGTCTCGTCGGACGCCGCGGGGCGCGTGCACGAGGGCGACGACGTCGCGCTGCTGGACGGCGATGGCGGCCTCGCCGCCGTGCTTCACCTGCGCGAGAAGTACACCTACGACCCGCGGCGGGAGGCGCAGCTCGTCTACCGCACCGACGACGCCGAGCACCCCGGCGTCCGCACACTGTACGCACAGGGCCCTGTTCTGCTCGGCGGACCCGTCACCGTTCTGCACGTGCCTCGCCACCCTCAATTCCCCCGTTACGACCTTCATCCCGCCGAGACGCGCGCCCACTTCGCGTCCCGCGGCTGGCGCACCGTTGTCGGGTTCCAGACGCGCAACCCCGTCCACCGCGCCCACGAGTACATCCAGAAGTGCGCCCTCGAGATCGTTGACGGCTTGCTTCTCCATCCGCTAGTTGGGGAGACGAAGGCCGACGATATCCCCGCCGACGTGCGCATGCGTTGCTACGAAGCGCTCCTGGGCGGCTATTACCCCGCCGACCGCGTCCTTCTCTCCATCAACCCCGCCGCCATGCGCTACGCCGGTCCGCGCGAGGCGATTTTCCACGCGCTCGTGCGCCGCAACTACGGCTGCACGCACTTCATTGTGGGCCGCGACCACGCCGGCGTGGGCTCCTACTACGGCACCTACGACGCGCAGAAAATCTTCGATCAGTTCGACATCGCCAAAGACATCGCCATCACGCCGCTCAAATTCGAGCACAGCAGCTGGTGCAAAGTCTGCGAAGGCATGGTCTCT
>DASTZM010000706.1:0-2010 GCA_035764305.1 Chloroflexota bacterium
GCACCGGATGGCGCAGCGCGAGCGCCAGCGCCCCGGCGAGGGCCAGGCCCGTGCCGCCCTGGAGCGCTCGCGCCCACCCGGCCCACGTCCGCGGCAGCGCGTGCGCCACCGGTCGCACATCGCCGGTCACTCCGGCGGCTACCACGGTCGTCCCTCCACTCCAGCGCTACCCGTCACTCGGCCTGCCCTCCCTGCCCGTGGCGCAGCCGGCACCGCGGCCGGAGCCGCCGCCGCCGGCGTCGCCAGGTCGACTGAAGCCACTTCCAACGTTGCGTCTCGCTCCCAGAGTGTCTGCCCCCCGCCTGAGGCCAGCCTGAGTCCGGGCTGTCGGTTCGCTGAGCGTGGGGCGGCGCGCCGGCCGGTTCAGGCAGCCACCTGGGCACCCACCTGGGCAGCCACCCGGGTACCCGCCGGGTCGTCCCCCACCGGCCGTTCCTGCCCCGCGAGGAACTCGTCACGGCAGCCCCGCGAGCAGAAGTGCAGCAGCACGCCCTCCCACTCCAGGCGCGCCGCCGCCGCCGCCCGGTCGACCGACATGCCGCACACTGGGTCAGTCGCCATCGTCACCGTGTCCCTGAACTCGCCATCCTCCAGCCACAGCACGCGGTCGGCAATGTCCTTGATGCGCTGGTCGTGCGACACGATCACCACGCTGCGGCCCTGCTCCCTGGCGATGCGCCGCAGCATCCGCATGATCTCGTGCCCGATCTTCGAGTCCAGGTTGGCGGTGGGCTCGTCGGCCAGGATGAGCGCCGGGTCGTTCACCAGCGCCCGCGCGATCGCCACGCGCTGCTTCTCGCCGCCGGAGAGCTTCTCCGGCAAGAAGGCCAGCCGGCGCTCGAGGCCCAGCTCGGTCAACAGCGCCGCCGCGCGGCGGCGCGCCTCCTTGCGCGCCGCCCCCGCCAGCTCGGCCACCAGCGCCACGTTGTCCAGCGCCGAGAGCGCCGAGAGCAGGTTGAAATCCTGGAAGACGAAGCCGAACTGCCTCAGCCGCACGTCGGGCAGCCGGCGCTCGGGCAGCGCCGTCAGGTCGATTCCCGCCAGCCGGATGGACCCCGCACTGGGACGCAGCAGCGCCCCGAGCATGGACAGCAGCGTGCTCTTCCCGGAGCCGGACGGCCCCATGATCAGCAC
This sequence comes from Chloroflexota bacterium, assembly GCA_035764305.1. Taxonomy (GTDB): domain Bacteria; phylum Chloroflexota; class UBA11872; order UBA12225; family UBA12225; genus DASTZM01. The sequence goes on from DASTZM010000706.1 coordinate 1,135, forward strand.
GATCTCGCCCGGCTCGACCGTGAGTGACACGTCGCGCACCGCGTAGACGGCCGTCTCTCCGGCGCCGAACTGCTTGGACACTCCGGCCGCCACCAGCGTGGGGGTCCCCACCGGCATGGCCTGCGCGGTCGCGATCATTCCTTGGTCCTCCCGTGTCTCTGCTACCTGCCGCTATCCGCCCCTACCTGCCGCGGTACACCGCCGCCGGATCGAGGCCGGCGATCTGCCGCACCGACAGCGCCGCCGCCAGCGCGGCGATCCCGAGCGAGACCGCCGCTACTTTGGCGAGCGACTCGGGCGTGACCGCCAGCGTCAGCCCGCTCGTCACGCGCGGCACGACCAGCGCGAGCGCCAGCGTGACCGCCACGCCCGCCGCCAGTCCCAGCGCGACGCTGACGTACGCCTGCGCCAGCACTGCCCGGTAGAGCTGCGCGCCCCGCGCCCCCAGCGCCTTCAGCACACCGTATTCGCGCCGCCGCGCCAGGACCGCGCTGTAGACCGTCAGCGCCAGGACCGCCAGCCCCGTGACGAATCCCACGAAGTTCATCACCGCGATGATGTCGGTGCTCATGTCGGCCACGATGCGCCGCTCCTCGGCCGCGAAGCGCCCGCGCGTCTGGACCGTCAGCTCGGGGTGGGCGGCTTGGATGGCGTCGCTGAGCGCCTCGACCGGCGCGCCGCGCCGCGCGCGCACCAGCACGTAGCTCACACCCGGCGCGCCGCCGCGCAGCCCTCGGAAGTCCTCCAGCGCGACGAACGCCACCGAGTTCGTGATCGTCGCCGTCCCCGACGTGAGGCCAGCCACGCGGAACGTCTTGCCGAGGATGCGCACCGCGTCCCCCATCCCCACGCCCGCGCGCGCCGCGGCGTCGCGGT
>DASTZM010000707.1:0-3175 GCA_035764305.1 Chloroflexota bacterium
CGGCCTGGCGAAACTGCCTTGCCCGGGCGCGCCGCCCGCGCGGGGCGGGGCGCCTGTCGGCCGACCGCCGTTGCGGGGTCCCGGCCCACCGCCCGGTCCACGGCGGGGACCGCGGTCACGTCCGGGGGCGGTCCCTGGTCCGCCTGACCCGATCGGTCTGCCGGGTCCACCTTGACCGCGGCCTGGCGGTCCGCCGCGCTCGCGGCCCTCGGGGGCGGGATCGGTCTTGAACTCGACCTCGCCGTCGCTCCACAGCATGACGCGCTGGACGCGCGCCAGAGACGGCGTCGGCTTGCCGGCGCGGCGCGCCTCCACCATACGTTCCAGCACCCTGGTCTCGTTGGGATGCTGGGCGATGAACTCATTGATCGCCTCCTCGCCCCGCAACAGGGCGAGGCGCCGCTCGACGTCCCGGAGGCGCGCCCCAGGGATGTTTGCGGTCATGGTCCGGCTCATCGATCGACCAGGGGATTGTATCCAGGTGGCTGCTTCCGGGCGGATGGCGCGCGGTGGGAACACGTGCGGAACGCTTCGTGCACTGCCACCTCTGCGGGAGCACGACTTCATGTTTGCGATCTGGAGGCTGTGGCGCAGAGTGGGCGGCTGGCGCGCCATCGTGGCGCAAGCGCTCCTCGCGTGGCGACTGGTCCGAGACCAGCGCGTCCCGCTGCTGCCGAAGCTCATCCTGCCCGCGACGCTGCTGTACTACTTCTCGCCGCTCAACCTCCTGTTCGAGTGGATCCCGTTCATCGGGCAGGTAGATGACGTCGGCATCGCAATGCTCGCGCTAGGAGCCTTTCTGAAGGCATGTCCCAAGCACTTGGTCGCGGAGCACGCGTCGCTGCTCGAGGAGCAGATGCTGCGCGAGCAGCGCTTCGAGCGGATGGGGCGCGTCGGACGCTACGCGCGCCCGACCTTCAAGCAGTGGGCCACAGACACAGCTGCTCAAGTCCGGCCGGCGGGGGGCGACGCCGACGCGCGCGACTCCGAGGACCGGGCGAAGGCGGCGTAGGCTCTCCCGCGCGCTCGGGGGCACGAACCGTGACTGGACCGAGCGGGACCAGCTCGCCAGTGAGCATGTCGACCTGGTAGACGCCCACGGGCTCGGCGGCCGGTGGCTGGGTCGGAGGGGCAGGCTCTGGCATGGCGGCAGGTGCTGCGGCCGATGCGGGAGCGGTGCGGCTGGTGTGACCGCGAACGGCGATCGGGTCGGGCCACGAAGTGGGCCTGCTCAGTATCGACGGCGTCTCGTGTTCCGGCCACGGCGGGAGCCCGTACTGCCCCGGACGCCGTAGGAGCGCGTCCATCGTCCGGCGCGCCTGGGCGTCGGGCGTGTCAGCCAGGTCAGCGGTGTCGCCAACGAGGTCCTCCCAGCGGCGGAGGTAGCGCCGAAATGCGTCGACATCGCCCTGAGCCAGGATGGGGCGCAGGCCACGACAGAAGTCCAGGAGCTGCTCGGTCGGCGCTGATCGGCCGGACCGCGCGGCATCGGAAGGCGCGGCTGCGCTGCGTGTCGCCCGCCGCATGGGGAAGGCCAAATACTACCCGCGATCCGCGGGGGTCTCGGAGTCGCCGTGCCCGTCGGAGTTAGGCGAAGGGCGGCTGGAGTGCCGGATCCTGATAGAGGTGATGGACGCGCGACTCGAACTCGGCCAGCGTCAGATCGCCGCGGACGTAGCGTTCCTTGAGCAGATCGGTCAGTTGGCGGCGGAAGACGGTCTGGCCGATCTCGCCGGCCGCATAGCGCCGTCGCAATAGATCGACGGGTGTGTCGTTCAGCCCAGGCGGGGCGTCGATCTCCTGCCCGGCCTTGCGACGCCGGCCGCGCTTCCCCCGCCGGGCACCATGGAGGCCGGGTACGGTGTGCCGGAGCAGCTGCCAGGCGACGAATCCGAGGACGGCGAAGACTCCGCCTGTGAGGGCCACGCTGAATAACACGGCGGCGACCGTCGCGACGAGGGCGAGTCCGAGTGCCAGCACAACGGCACCGCTGACGGCGAGACCGAGCGCGACGGGTGGGAGCAGGAGGAACGGCAACGGGAGCCGCAACGCACCGGCGCGACGCCGGCCACCCATCATGGCCCCACCCTCATAGCTCCAGACCATCGAGCGCATGGTCTCACCATAGTACAACGATGCGGGACGCTCAGCAAGGGTTTTCTGACCTCACGATTGACAAAGTTGAGGTGCCGATTAATCGGAGAGAGACGAAGCAGCTAGGGCTACAATCATCCGCCGGGGCGGACGAGTGAAGCTGGACACCGGAGAGGCCGGCGCAGCGCAGCGCCAAGCGGCGGCCGAGCGGGCCGCAGCGCTCGTGTCGGACGGCATGATTCTCGGCTTCGGATCCGGGCGCGCCGCCACACTGGTGCTGGAAGCGCTGGCGCGCCGGGCGCAGCAGGAGCCCCTCCGGGTACGAGGCGTGCCATCCTCGGAACGGACTGCCCAGGCGGCGCGGTCGCTGGGGCTGGAGCTCATCAGTCTGAACGAGCACCCGCGGCTCGACCTGACCATCGACGGCGCCGACGAGGTCGATCCGCGCCGGCGCCTGATCAAGGGCGCGGGTGGCGCGCTGATGCGCGAGAAGGTGCTCGCGGCGGCGGCGGACCGGCTGGTGATTGTCGTGGAGGGGGCGAAGCTCGTGCCGCACCTCGGCGCGACACGGGGGGTGCCGCTCGAGGTACTGCCGTTCGCGCACGGTGCGTGCGAGCGCCGCCTGCAGCAGCTGGGCGGGGAGCCGCGGCTGCGGCGCACCGCCGACGGTGGTCCGGCCGTGACGGACAACGGCAACTGGGTGATCGACTGCGCCTTTCCACAGAACGTGCTCGACGACGCCGAGCGCCTGGAAGCGGGACTGCACGCGATCCCCGGGCTGCTCGAGAGCGGGTTGTTCGTCGCACCGCTTGACCCGACGGTGTACGCCGGGACTGCCGACGGGGTGCGCGTCCTCAGCCGCTAGCGGCGCAGGCTGCGGGCGAGATGCGGTACAGCACATTCTCACGGTCGCGCTCCGTGGGCGAGGAGCGCGCCAGCTCCACGGCGCCGCAGCGCGCCAGGAAGCGGCGCGCGCGCTCGAGCTGCTCAACGCCGAGCGCGTCCGCGGCGAGCGCAACGTGCGTGAGCCCCAGCTCGGCCGCGGCACCGGCGTCGAATGCCTCCACCACCCGCCGGTAGC
>DASTZM010000708.1:0-3432 GCA_035764305.1 Chloroflexota bacterium
CGTGGTGTGGCGGGGGCGGTTCGGGCGCAGGGGCGACTCGGAGGGAGATCCCCAGGAGCTGGCGGAGCGGCTGCGGCGGGCGGACGAGACGCGGCGCGAGTTCGTGGCGAACGTCTCGCACGAGCTGCGGACGCCGATCGCGTCGCTGCGCGCGCTGGTGGACACGCTGGAGGACGGCGCGCTGGAAGACCCGCCGGCGGCGCGAGAGTTCCTGGCGCAGATGCGGGTGGAGATGGAGAGCCTGTCGGAGCTGGTCAACGAGCTGCTCGACCTGTCGCGGATCGAGTCGGGCCAGGCCGAGCTGCGGCGCCAGCCGGTCGCGCCGGAGAGTGCGGTGCGGTCGGTGGTGGGACGGCTTCGAGCGCAGGCGAAGCAGGCGGGGGTGAGCGTGGAGGGGCACGTGGCCGCGGGGACGCCGGACGTGCTGGCCGACCCGGCGCGGCTGGAGCAGGTGCTGGTCAACCTGGTGCACAACGGCGTCAAGTTCACGCCGCGCGGCGGATGGGTGCGGGTGCGCGTCGAGCCGGCGTACGTGACGACGCTGCGGACGGAGGGCGGGGCAGCGAGCGGGGCGAAGAAGGGGGAGGTGGTCTTCACGGTGGAGGACAGCGGCGCGGGGCTGGCGCGGAGCGACATCTCGCGGGTGTTCGAGCGCTTCTACAAGGCCGACCGGTCGCGGGCCTCGAGCGGCACGGGGCTGGGCCTGGCGATCGCGAAGCACGTCGTGCTGGCTCACGGCGGCCGCATCTGGGCGGAGAGCGAGGGTCCGGGGCGAGGCGCACGGTTCTCGTTTGCGCTGGCGGCGGCGAAATGACGCGATCTCTCCTGGCGGCGCCGTTAATCTGCCGATAATGTGCTCTTAAGCGCACGCTAAACGCGGCGCGCGACGCTGTTCCTAGTGAGGAAGCGAGGAGCAGCGATGACGGAGACGCGTCGGGGGTGGCTCAGGGCGGTAGGCGCGGTGGGTGTGACGACGGGAGCGGCGGCGCTGGGCGGGTGCGGGGTGGATCAGGCGTCCCCGCCGCGCACGTCAGCGGAGCCGACGGTGGGGCCGGCCTCCACCACCCCGGCGGCGATCCCTGGCAGCGGCATCGTCACCGGGCCTTTTTCCGGTGAAGCGAAGTCCCTCACGGGCGCGGGGGCGACGTTCCCGGCGGCGCTGTATTCGAAGTGGTTCGCCGAGTACCACCGGCTGACGGGCGTGGAGGTGAACTACCAGTCGATCGGCTCCGGGGGCGGGATCAAGGCGATCCAGGACATGACGGCCGACTTCGGCGCCACGGACGGCGCGATGACCGATGCCCAGCTCAAGGACGCGCGGGGGGGCGAGATCCTCCACGTTCCGGTGGCACTGGGCGCAGTGGTGGCGACCTACAACCTGCCCGAGCTGCCCGCGGGCGCCAAGCTCCGCTTCTCACCAGAGACGCTGGCCGCGATCTTCCTGGGCGAGATCAAGAAGTGGAGCGACGCACGGATCAGGAGCGACAACCCCACGGTCACGGCGCTGCCGGACAAGGAGATCACCCCGGTCTTCCGCTCGGACAGCTCGGGCACGACGTCCATCTTCACGGACTACCTCTCGAATGTCAGCCCGGCCTGGAAGGAGAGGGTGGGCAGCTCGACGGCGGTCAGCTTCCCGGTGGGACTGGGGGGCAAGGGGAACGAGGGCGTGGCCGGCGAGGTGAAGCAGAACCCGTACTCGCTGGGGTACGTGGAGCTGATCTACGCCAAGCAGAACAAGCTCGGGTACGCGCAGGTGAAGAACAGGGAGGGCCAGTTCGTGGAGCCCGAGCTCGACTCGGTCACGGCGGCGGCGCAGGGTGTGATCGGGAGGATCGCACCCGACCTGCGGGCGTCGATCGTGAACGCCGAGGGCCCCAAGAGCTACCCGATCTCCGGCTTCACGTGGATCCTGGCGTACCGGGAGATGAAGGAGGAGCCGAAGGCGGTGGCGCTGTCGCGGCTGCTGTGGTGGGCGACGCACGACGCGCAGCGGTTCAACGGCGACCTGGGGTACGCGCCGCTGCCGGCCGAGCTGATCGGCAGGGCCGAAGAGATGATCAGGTCGATGACCGTCAATGGCAAGCCAGCCTTTCCTGAGAAGTAGCGGACCCGCCGGCCGGCTGGGGGATGCCGCCTTCCGCGGCGCGACCATCGCCGCCGCCGCGAGCGTGCCGCTGGTGCTGGCCGCGCTGGTGGCGCTGCTGATCCGCGACTCGCGCGAGTCGCTCATGCGCTACGGCGCGTCGTTTGTCACGACGTCGACGTGGGACAACGTCAGGTCCCAGTTTGGCGCGCTGCCCTACATCTACGGCACGCTGGTCACGAGCGGGGTGGCGCTGGTGATGGCGGTGCCGATCGCGGTGGGGGCGGCGCTCTACGTGGCGGAGTACGCGCCGGGGTGGGTGCGCGTTCCGGTGTCGTTCACGATCGAGATGCTGGCGGCGATCCCGAGCATCATCTACGGGCTGTGGGGGTTCTTCGTGCTGACGCCGGCGATGCGCGCGCAGGTCGAGCCGGCGCTCAAGGTGGTGCTTGGTCCACTCCCGGTGCTGGGGGGGCTGTTCCAGGGGCCAGCGGTGGGCAAGGATCTGCTCACGGGCGGTGTGATCCTGGCGATCATGGTGGTGCCGACGATCATGGCGGTGTCGCGCGAGATCATCCAGGGGGTGCCGCCGGCGCAGCGCGAGGGCATGCTGGCGGTGGGGGCGACGCGGTGGGAGACGATCCGGCACGCGGTCCTGCCATACGCGCGCTCGGGGATCGCGGGGGCGGCGATCCTGGGGCTAGCGCGGGCGCTGGGGGAGACGATGGCGGTGACGATGGTGATCGGCAACGCGTCGCGGGCGATCACGGGGTCGCTCCTGACGCCGGGCTACACGATGGCGAGCGCGATCGCCAACCAGTTCACGGAGGCCGACACGCGCCTGTACTTCGCGGCGATCGTCGAGGTGGCGCTGGTGTTGCTGCTGGTCTCGGCGGCAGTGAACGTGGTGGCGCGGCTGCTGATCTGGCAGATCCAGGGTGGGCCGGGGTCCCGGATGCTGGGAGGGATCCGTGTCTAGTCTGGCAGGCGCGGTGACGCCGAGCGCGCCGGCTGCGCCGGCCGCGGCGCGCGTCGACCTCTTCGCGGCGGACGGGCGCTACGTGGTGCGCAAGAGTGTGTCGGGCTTGATGGCGCTGCTGGTTGGGGCGTGCGCGGCGGGGGCGGTGGCGGTGCTGTGGATCATCCTGGGCTACGTCCTGGTCCGCGGCGTCCCGGCGCTGAACCTGGCGTTCTTCACGCAGCGCCCCCTGCCGTACGGCGAGCCGGGCGGTGGGATCGGACCGGCGATCCTTGGCACGCTGACGCTGATGGCGGTGGCGTCTCTTGCGGGGGTGCCGTTGGGGGTGGGCGCGGGGATCTACCTCTCGGAGTACGGCCGGGGGCGC
>DASTZM010000709.1:0-9866 GCA_035764305.1 Chloroflexota bacterium
GATCCGTGGCTGTCTGCCGGCTTGCTCAAGCAGGGCGATCCGATCTATCTCGTGAAGTGGGAGACCAATCAGGAGAAACCCACCCTGCTCCACATCCAGTCCATCGCCGACGTGGAGATCTTCGGGATCGACGCCACTAACTATGGACGCTTCGTGCTCGATGCAGTGGCCTGGGAGCAGCGCTACGGGATCCCCGTGGCCAGCCTGGCGCGCGGCGTGCTCCAGCCTGCCGTCCCGCCGACCGCGACGCCGACCTCGGCCGCGACAGCGTCTCCCACGCCGGGAGCGCTGAAGATCGCGGAGATTGCCTATGACCACGACCCCAGCAACGTCGGCGGCGAGATAAACGTGGGCCTGGAAGTCAGCGGGGTCACGCCGGGGCAGCGCCTGACCGTTTCGGCGACGCTGAAGGAGTGCACCAACTCGGACTGCAGCAGCACGCGGGACGATAAGTGGGGGCCGCTGGACGCCGGTCCGGCGAACACCGAGGGGAAGGTGCGGTGGTACGATCGCCACTCCTATTACAAGGAGTACACGTACACCTTCACCGACCCGAAGGGGAACACCGTGTCGAAGACCTACGGCAACGACATGGTGCGCACCGGCAAGATTTCCGGCTAGCCGCGGCCCGTCGGCACGCTGACAGACCGCGTGGCCGCCGTCGAGCGCGTGGAGATTACCCGCCACGCGCTCGACAAGGTGCCTCTGTCGCTGATCGTCGACGATTCAGCGCCGGTGGTCAACCTCAATCACTTCTTCCTGCGCGATCGCATCCGGCATACCGGGCAGTACCAGCGCTGGGAGGACGTACCGGTCTCCATCCCGGAGGCGTTTACGCGCGAGTGGGCCGAATGGTGCGCCGCGCACGGCGTGAAGGGTAAGTACTCGGTCGTGCCGTGCCCTGCCGGGATCGGCCGGATCGATCAGGGATTGCCACTGTTCGACCGACAGCAGCTCGAGTCCTGGCTGGCGGTGTGCCGGGAGACCATCGTCCCCAACTTCGACGTCACGCCGGAGATGCTGACCCACACATTCATACTGGACCCGGAGACGCTCAAGCCGCTCCCCGACCGTCCGTGGGAACAGTACGAGTGGCGGTCGTTCGGCGAGGGCGAGGCCGAGCGCGTAGGCACCTACATCGAGCTGGCGTGCCGCATCCTGGCCAACGTCGACTTGCCGCCCCAAGGAGTGACGTCGCCGGGAGGCTTCGGCGGGCAATCGCTGCCGCTATACGTACGCCTGGCGGGCGAGGCGGTGCGACGCGTCACGGGGAACCCCACGCCGTACGTCTTCCAGCGCGTCAGCGCCAATTCGGAGGACCGCGGGCTGGCGACCGGCGACGACAAACGGTTAGGCAGCGTCCCGGGTGGCCGCCCGGTGGATACGCCCGTGTGGTACGCCGACCGGGTGGCGGGGACCGCGGTCGGTGAGGCGATCGCCTGCGTCGGCGACCACACCGGCTCGTGGACGGGCTACGGCGAGGCGGACCCGGACCGCTACATCACCGAGGACTTGCAGGGCGGACGGCTCGTGCAAGTGATCGGAAACGGCGATCCGTGCATTCTGGTGAGTCACTGGCAGGGCTTCTACGGCATGCACGACGATGACCGGCGCGGCTTTCGCGCGCTCCAGATCGTCGTCGACCGCCTGCGCCAGCTGGATCCATGGGGAGAACGCACCGTCTGGCGCAAGACGAGCGAGATCACCACCTACAGCTGCATGCGCGCGCTAGCGAAGGTCGATGTGGCCGCGAGTGACGACGGCAGCATCGGCGTCAAGCTCGATCTACCGCTGCGCATGCCGGAGCTGACGCTGCGCCTGACCGGCTTGGGGGCCGGCAGGGAGCGCCGCGTGTGCGTCGACGGACGGCCCCTCGACCGCGCCGCGAGTCGCGCCGCCTTCCGCTCCGGGACCTACGTCCTCGAGGAGGACGCGCTCTTGCTCGCCTTCGACCCGGCGGCGCGGCGCTCCGTCGTCGAGCTGGATGTGCCCAGGTAGTAGTGCATCACCCGCTTGCCGGCTGAGGGCCGCCCGACCTCTTCGAAGCCAGCGGCGGCGAAGGCTGATAGGAAGCCGGTCCAGGCGAACGCGGCCGGCACGGTGCCGCTGCGCGGCACGAGTGGGAAGCCCTCGATGACTTTGGCGCCGTGTCGGCGGGCGTGGCGCACGGCCGCTTCGAGCAGCGCCACTGTCACGCCCCGCCGGCGCGCGCTGCGCGCGACGTAGAAGCACGTCGCGGCCCACACGCCGCGCGGCGGCTCGATCCCACGCTCGCGCAAAGCGCGGTCGGACTCCTTGGCGGCATTGGTCTTCGTCCAGCGCGGATAGTCCTCACGCGGCGCGATGGCGAGCCAGCCGATGGGCGTGTCGCCGTCATACGCCAGCAGCCCGGGCGGGTCGCTCGCCTCGACGATCCCCCGCAGCGCGTCGCGGTTCGGCCTTCCTTTGCTCAGCGTGTACTCGCCCGCCGTCAGGCGCCACCACATGCACCAGCATCCGGCGCATGCGCCGTTGGGCCCGAACAGCGTTTCCAGGTCCGCCCACCGCGCGCGCGTGACCGGGACAATCTTCATCGCCGAACCACGCTACACCAGGCGGCTGACACCAGCCTGTCAGCCTTTCGCCGCGCCCTAGAAGTCCTCGATCCCCTCCTCCTGACCGCTCTCGGCGCTGCTTAGGAGCGCCTCCATCATGATCTGCACCTGCAGGCCGTGCCGCAGCGGCGCGGCGCACTTCTGGCCGTCCAGCACGCACGCGATGAAGTGCGCCGCGATGGCATCCCAACCCGGGCTCTCGTCGCGCTTGGGCAGTTTCACCGAGACGTCGGCCTCGGCGCCGTTCTCCATCGAGTACAGCGTCAGCGGCGAGAGGCGCGCCCCGGCGTCGGTGCCGAACAGCTCAATCTGGAACTCCTCGGGCTGGTGCGAGGCCCAGAAACTCTCGATCTGCACGCCGACTCCGCCTTCGAAGCGGATGAAGCCCCCGGCGTAGTCATCCGCAGCGTACTGCGACCAGACGTCCTTGGTGGGCTGCGGGCGCGAGTACCAGTAGCCCAGCCCGCGCGGTCCGAACTTGGCCCCGGCGACGCCGGTCACGCTCACCGGCCGCGGAAAGCCGAGGATCGACCAGACGGCATCTAGCGCGTGCACGCCCATGTCTCGGAACGCACCGCCGCCCTTGCGGATGAATCCCAGATTCCAGGCTGGGATGCCGTTGCGCCGCACGCTGCGCGCACGGGCGTAGTACAGCTCACCGAACGTCCCTTGCTCTGCCTGCTCCCGCAGGAACGTCGTGCCGGGGCCGAAGCGCGTCGAGAGCGACATCATGTTCACTACCCCGGCCCGCTCGGCCTCTGCCACCAGCTCGCGCGCCGCGGCCTCGTTGTCCGCTAGGGGCTTGGTGACGATGACGTGCTTGCCGTTGCTCACCGCCTCCAGCGCCACCGGGACGTGCAGCTGGTTGGGCGTGCCGACGAAGATCGCGTCGATCTCCGGGTCGCGGCACATCTCCTGGTAGCTCGTGTAGCGCTTGGGATCGGGGTTGCCGAAGCCGACCAGGTCCCTCGCGAAGTCGTCCATCAGCGCAGGCACCAGGTCGCACAGCGCGCTGACCTCGCCGCGCGGGTTGCGCGCCACCGCACGCGCGTTGGGGCGCCCGATCCCCATCCCCACCACGCCGAGGCGCACCTTCCTTTCGGCCTTGGTGGGCGTTTCCGACCGTCCGGGTCGCGTTGTCATTCCGCCGCCTCCTTCTTCCACTCCGCGAAGTCCGCCTCGATCTCCTCCGACCACTTGCGGTCGATCTGGCCGGGGGTGTACTTGCCTTCGCGCAGGCGCTGGTGGCCAAACCGGTCGCGCAGCCGGATGTCCTCCGAGCGCACCACCACCTGCTCGGCGAGGTGAGGTGGGATGAAGATCACGCCCGTCACGGTGCCAAGGACGATGTCGCCCGGCAGGCACGTCGCCTCATCGATACGGATCGGCACGTTGATGCCCAGCAGCGTGACGTCGGCGATGGCGGTGGGGTCCAACCCGCGCACGAAGACGCCGAAGTCCTTGATCTCCTTGATACGTTGGGTGTCGCGGATCCCGCCGTCGATCACCATTCCGGTCTTCGTCTTGGCGTGGATGCTCGTGCCCAGGTTGTCGCCGGCGAACGTCCCGTTCTTGACCTTGCCGAACAGGTCGACCACGATGCAGTCGCCCTCCACCAGCGTGTCGATCACCCATGAGTTCTGGCCGCCGATGCGTCCCTCGGCCTCACCCGTCGCCGCGACGGCCGCCTGCAGGTCGGGCCGGCCGGGCATGAAGGCGCACGTCACGGCGCGCCCCACCAGCGTCTCGTCGGGGCGGAGGTTCAGCCAGTTCCCGGCGAACTGGAAGTTGTAGCCCTCCCGCCGCAGGACGCCCCATGCCTCCTCGGTGGTGACCAGCTTCATGCGCCGCAGGATGTCGTCCGGTACGCGCGGGCGTCCGTCCGGGAACCGCTCCCCCTGCCAGGTGTGCGTCAGCGCCAGGATCTGGTCTCTCGAGAGCAGCGTGTAGGCCATCGGGGCCTCCTTCTACGGGGTCCGGCGGGACGCAGTCCCGCGGGGCGTTTACTATGCCTCTTGTGAAGCTGCTCCTCGTCGGTGGATCCGGCCGCGTCGGATCGTTCTGCGCTCCCTACCTCAAAGAGCGGCACAGCCTACGCGTGCTCGACCCGCGCCCGCCGCGCCACGATGGCGTGGAGCACGTCGAGGGGACTGCTCTGGACGAGGACGCGGTCAGGCGTGCCGTCGACGGCGTGGACGCCTTCGTCTGGATGGCGATGCTCAGTCCGCAGGGCGGCTCGGTCACGACGCAGAACGTGCCGACCATCCTGAACAACTACGACGTCAACTGCAAGTCGCTGCACCTGTTTCTCTACCTGGCCCAGGAGGCGGGCCTGAAGCGCGGCGTGTACACCAGCACGATGAGCGCGCACTACCGCGAGCGTGCGCCGTATCCCAGCGGCAAGCTGTACGACATGGAAGAGCTGACGCCGCTCGACACGCCCAGCGTCTACGGCCTCTCCAAGGGCTTCGGCGAGCTGATCTGCCAGTACTTCGCGCGCCACTTCGACATGAACCTGATCGCGCTGCGGATCACCGGTCCCCGCGAGCGGGAGAACTACCTCAAGGAGCGCCTGGAGACGCACGTCGACCGCGTCTACGGACGCCCGCACGGCAGCCGCATCTACGCCACGGACGAGGAAGACCTGGCGGACGCCTACCTGCGCGCCGTGGACGCGGTACAGATCGGCCACGGCCGCTTCGACGCGGTGTTCATCGCCGGCGATGAGACCGAGGAAGACCACAACCTGACTAAGGCCAAGCGTCTACTGGGCTGGGAGCCGCGCTCCCACCGCCACCTCAAGCGCTGAGCTCGGGAACGCCTAGCGCGCGGTGAAGCCGCCGTCCACGAGGTAGACGCCGCCGGTGCAGTAGCTCGCGTCGTCCGACGCCAGGAAGGCGATCATCGGCGCGATCTCGTCGAAGCGCCCCAGGCGCGCCATCGGGACGTTTGGCAGGACGCGCGCCTCGCGCGCGGACATGCCCTGGTCGCCCAGCAGCTCGTCGTCAGGCGGGTGCTCCAGCGCGCCCGGACAGACGACGTTGCAGCGGATGTTGTCCCTGGCGTATTGCACCGCCAGCGCACGTCCAAAGGAGACCAGCGCTCCCTTGCTCGCGGTGTAGGCAGGGTTCTGCGGCGCGCCCGCCACTACCGCCGTGATCGACGAGACGACGACGATCGACCCCCCGCCTCCTTGTTTCAGTATCTGGCGCACGCCCGCACGGCACGTGAAGAAGGCGCCGCGCACGTTGATGTCCTGCGTCTCGTCCCAGAAGCGCGTCTCCGCCTCGTGGATCGGCCGGTCCCTGCCGTGCAGCTGTACCGCGGCGTTGGCGACGACGACGTCGAGGCGGCCGAAGGACGCCACCACGTCGCTCGTCGCGCGATCGACTTCGTCCTCCTTGGAGACGTCGCAGCGCACCGCCAGCGCTTTCCCTCCGTCGCGCGTGATTCCTTCGGCGACGGCGCACAGCGTTGCCTCGGTGCGGCCCAGGACGGCGACCGCCGCGCCCTCCTGGGCCATGCGGATGGCTGACGCGGCGCCGACGCCGCTCCCACCGCCGGTGATTAGCGCGACTCTGCCGTCCAGCCGCCGGTCAAGTCGCATCCGGCGCCGAGTATAGGCATCGCTACACTCGACTCCATGACTGCAACCGAGCAGCCCAAGGTGGGCTACGACGACACCCCGATCATCCCGCGCCAGAAGTGGAAGGTCCACGACAGCACCCGACCGCAGCCGCGAGTCATCACGCCGGGCAGCGAGAGCCGCCTGCCTCCTTCGGACGCGGTGGTGCTCTTCGACGGCAGGGACCTCTCCGGCTGGGTGAGCGTCAAGCAAGAGGGCGCCCCGGCGGGCTGGAAGGTAGAGAACGGCTACGTCGAGGTCGTCCCGAAGTCGGGCGATATCCGGACGAAGCAGGAGCTCGGCGACTGTCAGCTGCACATCGAGTGGGCGACGCCGAGCGAGGTGGCGGGGAACAGCCAGGGCCGCGGGAACAGCGGCGTCTTCCTGATGGGGCGCTATGAGATCCAGGTGTTGGACTGCTACGACAATCCCACCTACGCCGACGGCACCGCCGGCGCGATCTACGGCGAGTACCCGCCGCTGGTCAACGCGTCGCGCAAGCCGGGCGAATGGCAGGCCTACGACATCGTGTGGATCGCGCCGCGCTTCGACGGCGAGAAGCTGGTCACTCCGGCTTTCTGCACCGTGATCCACAACGGCGTCGTCGTGCAGTACCACCGCGAGCTGATCGGTCCGACCACCCATCGCAAGGTGGCTGACTGGGTGGCGCATCCGCCTACCGGCCCGCTGCGCCTGCAGGACCACAGCAATCCGGTGCGCTTCCGCAACATCTGGTACCGCCCGCTGGACGGCTGGAACACGACCGACATCTAGCAGGCGCCGGTCCACTCCAGGCGGTACACCGGGGGCTGCGGCGTGATGGCGAAGCAGCGCCAGATCTCGTCCAGCTCGTAGTAGGGCATCGGCGAGGCGTCGGCCAGATAGAGCGGCGGTGGGACGGTGCGCCGCTGCTGGTCCGTGAGGAAGGTCAGCTGCGCGCCGTTTCCGGCGTTGATCATCTCCAGTCGCACGTCGGGACGCGCACCCTCCACCGCCTGCGCGTAGCGCAGCGGCTGGTAGGGCAGCCAGTCCGAGACGAGGACCGCGTCGCGCTCAAGCACGGCGAACGCCGAGTCGGCGAAGCGGCGCGCGCCGAGGTAGCCAGTCTTGGGGGGCAGGAGGTAGTAGCCCACCGGGTCACGGCCGGGCAGCTGGCGCGCCGACGTAAAGCGCGCCGCGAGCGCACCGGCGGTCGCGCTCGCGGTCGGATAGACCACGACCGGCGCGGCGACAATCCCCGCGACGGCGAGCGTCCCTAGGCGCGGCAGCGCGGCGGCGGCGCCGAGCCCGGCCAGTAGCGCGACCGGCACGTATGAAGGAAGAAGGAAGACGAAGTCGTCGCGCACGCTTGCCAGCCGCCCAAGGACCAGCGCGGCGTTCCCCAGGTAGAGCAACCCGATCCCCGCCAGCAGCCCGCTGTCACGCCGCGCGAGCCAGACCAGCCCCACCGCGGCGAGGGCGATGGAGAGCGGGAACTGGTACAGCAGGTATGCCGGGACCGAGGCCAGCTCGCGCAGCGACGGCGGTGTGGCACGGTAGCGCAGCACCGCGCCCGCCAGGTCGCCCAGCGGCACGCCCGCAGCCCCGGCCGCCAGAAGCGCCGCCGCGCCACCCACGAGCGCCAGCAGGATGGCGAACGACAGCTCACGGCGCCGCTCGCGCGGCGCGGTCAACGCTAGCCCCGCTAGGCCGAACCCAGACGCCAGGATCATGACGTGGTTGAGCAGCGCGCCGAGCACCGCCGCGGCGGCGACGCCTAGCGCCCACACGCCACCCGACCTGCGCCAGCGCAGCAATGCCCACGCGGCGCACGTGAGGAGCGCGGTCTGCAAGCTATAGGCGTCTGGCCGCGCGGAGAAGAGCCAGAACGTGTGACTCAGTGCCAGCGCCGCTGCCGCGGCCAGCCCCGCTGCGCGCCACCGCGTCGTGTACCCGCGCGCCAGCTCCGCGGCGGCGCCGTACGCGAAGGGCAGCGTCACCGTGCCGAATAGCGCAGAGACGAGGTTCGTGCGGCCGGCCGCGTCGAGCGGCAGCGACGACGTCGCCAGGACGAACGCGCGCGCGGTCCACAGCCAGAGCAGGTGGCTCGCCTCACCGGACTGACCGATGGTGCGCTGCTCGCCCGTGATGACAATGCGCTGCAGCTCGGCATCGTCCCCCCACAGGACGGTGGGGGCCATGCTGACCAGGTACAGCGCTAGGCCGCCCACCAGCACGAGAATGGGTACTCTCACGCGCGCGACAGGAGGGTAACGATGGCCACCCAGATGCAGTACCGGAAGATGGGCAGCTCCGACCTGGAGGTGTCCGTGATCGGGTTCGGCTGCTGGGAGATCGGCGGACGCTACGGCTCCTTTGACGAGCAGGAAGTGATCGACGCCGTCCACCGTGCCATCGACCTGGGCGTGACGTTGTTCGACACCGCGTTGGCCTACGGCGCCGGCAAGTCGGAGGCGCTGCTCGGCCGCGCGCTCGGGTCAAGGCGCAATGGCGTGATCGTCGTCACGAAAGGGGCGCTCCCCACACGCCAGGGGCAGAAGGAGCGGCGCGACGCTCGCCACGCCTCGATCATGCAGGACATCGAGGACAGCCTGCGCGCCCTGAAGATGGACTACGTCGATCTCTACCTCCAGCATTGGCCCGACCCGGGGACGCCGATCGACGAGTCGATGCGAGCGCTGGAGGAGATCCGCACGTCCGGAAAGGCACGCTACGTCGGCGTCTCCAACTTCCACCCGCACATGCTGGCGGAGGCCCGCAAGACGGCGCCCATCATTACCAACCAGGTGGGCTACAACCTGTTCGACCGCCGGTGGGAGCGCCAGATGTTCCCCACCGCGCGCGAGCTTGGGATCGGCATCATGGCCTACGGCCCGATGGCACACGGGCTCCTGACAGGCGCCTTCACGAAGGAAACCGCGTTCGAGGAGAACGACTGGCGTCGGTCGGGCGTGATCTTCGGCCAGCGCCTGTTCGCCCCGGAGCACTTTCCGCAGAATGTCGAGGTGGTGGAGCGGCTCAAGGAGGTGGCGCGCGATCTCGACACGCCGCTCGCGCCGCTGGCGATCGCCTGGACGCTGCGCGACCCGATCGTCTCGGTCGCCCTGTCAGGGACGCGGCGGCGCCAGGAGATCGAGGAGAACGTGCGCGCCGTCGCGCTGCTCGAGAAGCTGACGCCCGCCGTGCTGAAGCGGATCGACGGCATCATGGCGGGCGCGGCGGGTCAGAGCGACGACCTGCCCGTCTAGCGGGGCTTGCGCCGCGAGAGTGGTCGGGCCGCCCGCGGCGTTGAGGTGCGCCTGGAGCAGCCGGTAGGTCGCCTGCACCTCCAGCAGCGCGTCGCGGCATTCAGGGCACGCCGCGAGGTGACACGTGACGTTCAGGAACTCCTCCAGCGGCAGGTCGCCGCGCGGGTAGAGCGGCAGCAGGTGGCGAACCCCCCCGCAGCCACTGCGGTCGCCGGCGTCTGCGCCGCTCGGGCCGCCGGACGCCGCCGGTGGGTCTGGCCGGTCGTCGTCCACTCGTACCCCCGTGCCGTACGCCGCGCGGAAGCGACGGCGCGCGCGGACGAGCAGCATGCGCACCGCGTCGGTCGAGCGCCCGGTGATCTGACCAATCTCGGCGCACGTGTAGCCCGTCCAGGCGTA
>DASTZM010000710.1:0-2838 GCA_035764305.1 Chloroflexota bacterium
CGCCCGTCCGCCGCCTCCCCCACCACCCGCATGTCCGGCTGCCCGTCCACCAGCAGCCGCAGCCCCGCCCGCAGCACCCCGTGGTCGTCCGCCAGAAACACCCGCAGCCGCCCCCGCTCGTCGGTCATCGCACTGTGTCCGGCGGTGACCAGCATACACGCTCCGGCGCGGCGGAGCGGGGACTCACGTCACCGGGCGCTCGGCGCACATCAGGGGTTTCCCTGATGGCGGCGCGGAAGGTCCGGCAGACACTGCGCTCGGGACCGAAGGAGGAACGCGTGACCCTAGCTGTTAACGACACTGCGCTCCGGGAACTGGGCGAGGCGATCATCGGCGGCGACGCCCCCGGCGCCAAGGAGGCGGCGCAGCGGGCGCTCGAGGCCGGCGTCACGCCGATCGACGTCGTCAACCGGGGGCTGCTCCCGGGCATGGCCGTGGTCGGCGACCGGTTCAAGCGCAACGAGTACTACATCCCCGAGGTCCTGCTCGCCGCCCGCGCCATGAAGGGCGCGCTCGCCCTCGTTCAGCCGCTGCTCGGCGCCACCGACTACGAGCCCGTCGGCACCGTCGTGGTCGGCACCGTCAAGGGCGACCTGCACGACATCGGCAAGAACCTGGTCGCCATGATGCTCGAGGGGGCCGGCTTCCGGGTGGTCGACCTGGGCGTGGACGTCTCCGCCGAGAAGTTCGTCGCCGCCGCGCGGGAGCACAAGGCGCAGATCGTCGGCCTCTCCGCGCTCCTCACCACCACGATGGTCAACATGCGCGCCACCATCGAGGCGTTCGGCGCCGCCGGGCTGCGCGAGGCGGTCAAGATCGTCGTCGGCGGGGCACCCGTCACGCAGCGCTGGGCGGACGAGATCGGCGCCGACGGCTTCGCGCCCGACGCCGCCAGCGGCGTCGACGTGGCCCGCCAGCTGCTGGGGCTCGAGCCCGCGGCCGTGCCATCGCCCGCACCCGCCGCGGCACCGGCCGCGTAGCGCGATGCCGCGGGCTGAGGTCAGGCCCCTCCGGCTGAAGGTCCTGGCGTGCGAGGTGCTGGCGCGCCACGTCTACCAGCGCGCCGCGACGTCACCCAACGCGATCGACGTCGAGCTGCTCGAGAAGAGCCTGCACGAGGATGCAGCTGCGCTGCGCGCCGAGCTGCAACGGCGCATCGACGCCACGCCCGCCCCGCCCTACGACGCCATCGTCCTCGTGTACGGCCTGTGCAACCGCGCCACCGAGGGACTCGTCGCCCGTTCCGCGCCGCTGGTGATGGCGCGCGCCCACGACTGCATCACGCTCTACCTCGGCTCGCGTGAGCGCTACGAAGCGGAGTTCGAGACGCATCCCGGCACCTATTACTTTTCCGCCGACTACCTCGAGCGGGGCAAGAACGGCAGTCTGGGCGGCGGCGAGCAGGATGACAGCGGCATGGCGTTCAGCGCGCGTCTGCCGACCGAATACGAAGCACTCGCCCGCCGCTACGGCGAGGACAACGCACGCTACCTCGCAGAGGTGTACGGCGCGTGGCAGCGCCACTACGATCGCGCGGCGTTCATCGACCTGCCGTGCAGCCGCTGCCCCACCGAGTCGCCCGGCGGCTGCGAGCACGCTGCCCCGTACCGCCGGCGCGCCGCCCGCATGGCAGAGAAGAACGGCTGGCAGTACGTCCACCTGGAGGGCGATCTTGGGCTGGTCGACCGCTTGCTCGACGGCGCCTGGTCGTCACCCGGAGTCTCCAGCCCGGACATCCTCGTCATCCCTCCCGGCATGGCCATCTTCGCCAGCTTCGACGAGCGGGTGATGGTCGCGGCCCAGCAGCCGTGAGCGTCCCTGCCACCGCCGTTCCTCAGGTGGGCATCCCGTCTCCCACCCGCTGGACCGGCGCCGAGCGCTTCAGGGCGGCGCTCGCGCACAGGGAGCCGGACCGTGTGCCGGTCCACGATTCCCCGTGGCTCGCCACGGTCGACCGCTGGCGCCGCGAGGGACTGCCGCCCGGCATTCCCGTGGAGGAGCACTTCGGCTACGAGCTGTGGGGCGTCGGCGTCGACCTCTCGCCCCGCTTCCCCGTGCGCGTCGTCGAGCGCAACGAGGAATACGTCGTCGAGACCACCTCCGATGGCGGCCTGCGCCGCAACCACCGCGACCGCTCGACCACCCCCGAAGTGATCGAGTGCGCCATCCACTCGCGTGAGGACTGGGAGCGCGTCAGGCCGCGCCTCGAAGCGGCCGTGACGCGGGTCAACTGGGTGACGCTGCACAACGAGCTGGAGAAGCAGCGCGCTGACGGGCGCTTCGTCACCTTCAACGCCGCCGTGGGCTACGACCGATTCCAGTCGCTCGTGCGCAGCGAGGAGCTCCTCATGGCCATCGCCGAGGACCCCGACTGGGTGCGCGAGATGTTCATGACCCACGCGGAGCTGGTGATCGAGCAGGCCACGCTCGTCTTCAACCAGGGCTACGTCTTCGACGGCGCGTTCCTGTTCTGCGACCTCGGCTACCGGAACGCCAGCCTGTTCTCGCCTGCCTCGTACCGCAGGGTGCAGTTCGAGAGCGACCGCCTGCTCTATGACTTCTTCCACCGACACGACATGCCCGTCGTCCTGCACTCGTGCGGGCGCGTCACGGGGCTCATCCCGCAGCTCATCGAGGCCGGGCTGGACTGCCTGCAGCCGCTGGAGGTGAAGGCCGGCATGGACCTGCTCGAGCTCAAGCGCGAGTTCGGGTCTGACCTGGCCTTCATGGGCGGCATCGACGTACGTGCGATGGCGGATCCGGATCCGTACGCCATCGAGTACGAGATCGCCCGCAAGTTCGAAGTCGCGATGAGGGGCGGCGGCTACATCTACCACT
>DASTZM010000711.1:0-6245 GCA_035764305.1 Chloroflexota bacterium
CTGCCCCGTGTCGTCGTCGCGGTACTCCGCCGCCAGCGCCAGCCGCTCGACGATCTCGTTGTGCGCCGCCTCCAGGTCCTGCGTGCGCTGCAGGACCTTCTCCTCCAGGACGCGGTTGTGCTCCTGCAGGCGCAGGTGCAGGAAGCGCGTCTCCAGGTGGTTCCGGATCCGCAGCACCACCTCCGCCTGGTCGAAAGGCTTGTTCAGGAAGTCCTTCGCGCCGCCCGCCAGCACACGCTGCTTCGCCTCGGGCGTCGCATCGGCCGTGAGCACGATCACCGGTACCGGCGCCGTGTTCTGGGTCAGGGACCGGATGCGTTCCAGCAGCGTGTAGCCGTCGATCCCGGGCATGTGCAGGTCCAGCAGCACGATGTCCGGGGCGAACTCCAGGAAGATCGGCAGCGCCTGGGCGGGGTCCGTCGTGCCCCGCAGCGCGCTGAAGCCCGCGCGGCGCAGGATCGACTCCAGCAAGAGGACGTTGGCCCGATGGTCGTCCACGATCAGCACGCGCGCGCGCTCGGGATGCTCCATGTCTCTAATGGAACAGCGGCAAACGGGTGCTGGCAAGCCAAGTTATGCCTCCGGGACCCCTTCCCGACCGGTTTTTACGCCTTTTTCACCGACCATCCACTCCTCCTTCGCTAGACAGTGCATTTTTCACAGTACCGTCAATCCTGTAACTCGATACTGTGACCAAGCGTTAACGCGGCCTGACGATCTCACTCATTCGCCGTCGGCGCCGGCCCACCGCTTGGAGCGCACCGCACACTGCAGCGCCGAGTTACTTCCCCTGGGGCAAGAGATGGCAGCTGGGATCGACGCCGAACCGCGGACCTGCCGAACGCTAGGGGAAGGGCACGCGTCGCGCCGTCGCGCGCGGCACCCCGGCAGCCACGCCCCCTGGCTGCACGGCCTCCGCGCCATCGCCGCGGCGCTCTTCCTTCTTACGAGCGCCTCCCCGACGGTGTTCGCGTCCTCGACCCGCCTCCCCGACTCCGCGCCATCCCGCGCGGGCTTCGTCGATCCGCCGCTGCGCGACCTCGCCGCCAAGCGCCCCAACGAGAAGATCCAGGTGCTGGTCCAGCGCCGGTCCAGGTCCACCGGCCAGGCCGCCGTCAAGGCGCACGGCGGCACGGTGAAGCGCGAGCTGGGGATCGCCAACACGCTGGTGGTCGAGCTGCCCGCGCGCGCGCTCGAGGCGCTGTCCAGGGAGCCAGGCATCCTGCGCATCTCCTACGACGCGCCGATGCGCAGCCTCGCCATCGCCGGCGAGGCGCCGGGGGCGTTCGACGCGCAGGCGGGCGGCGGCGGGCTGGCGCTGGGCCGCGCGACCGCCACCCTAACCCCCACGCTCACCCCGACCCTGACCCCGACCGCGACTCGGACGCCAACCTTCACCCCGACCAACACCAGCACGCCGACCATCACAAGCACGCCGACCGACACGGCGACGGCCACACAATCCCCGACGCCGTCCAGCACGCCGACCGAGACGCCCACCCCCACCGCGACGGCGACGGCGACGCTCACCCCCACCGCCACGTTGACCGCGACCGCGACCGCGACCAGCACCTCGACCGCGAGCGCGACCCGGACGCCCTCGCCGACCCCCGTCCCGCGTGACATCAAGAAGGAAGCCGATAAGCGGCTCCTCAGCGCCTATCCGTTCGCCGTCCAGGCGCCGGCCCTGTGGCGCGCCGGCCAGAATGGACTGCTGGGCAGCGGCGTGACCGTTGCCGTTCTCGACAGCGGTATCAAGAGCCACCCGGACTTTCTCTCGGCCGACGGGCAACGCAATCGCGTCGTCGAGCGCGTCGCCATTGCGCTCGATGCCGCCGGCAGCCCCAACGACGACAACGGGCACGGGACGCTCGTCGCCGGCGTCATCGGCGGCAGCGGCTGGGGCAAGCTGACCAATACGACCGACGACAGCAGCTACCTCGGCATCGCGCCCGACGCCGATATCGTCAACGTCAAGGTCAGCGACCGCTACGGCGCGTCCCGCGTCTCCGACGTCGTCGCCGGCATCGAGTGGGTGGTCCGGAACAAGGACGCCTTCAACATCCGGGCGATGAATCTGTCGCTCGTCTCCAGCGTCGCCGAGTCCTACAAGACCAGCCTGCTCGACGCGGCGGTCGAGCTCGCGTGGTTCAAGGGCATCACGGTCGTGGTCGCGGCCGGGAACAGCGGGCCGGACACCATGCGCTACCCACCCGCCAACGACCCGTACGTCATCGTCGTCGGCGCGACCGACGACAACGCGACGCGCGACGTGAGCGACGATCGGCTGGGGCCGTTCTCGGCCTACGGCACGACCCAGGACGGCTTCGCCAAGCCCGACCTGGTCGCGCCGGGGCGCCGCATCGTTGGCCCGCTCTCCTCGACCAGGGATCCGCTGGCAGTCCAGTACCCCGAGCGGGTGACCGAGGACGGCCTCTACATCCGCATGTCGGGCACGTCCATGGCCGCGCCGGTCGTGACCGGCAGCGTCGCCCTGACCCTGCAGGTCATGCAGGCGCTCGCAGACTACGGCCTGGTGCCGGCCGGCGCGCAGCTGTCGCCGAACCAGGTGAAGTGGCTCCTCACGCAGACCGCGCTGCCGGTAGCAGGCAGCGGGACCGGTGCGGGCTACCCGCAGGTCATCAACGCGCTGATCTACGCCTACTGCTCCCTGACGCCGTGCGATGGCGTCAGCTACCCACCAATCGGCGCCGCCAACCAGGGAGTGGTCCCGAATAACTACGTCGCCGCTGCGGTGTACGGCGCGGTGACAGGGTCGACCATCGCGTGGGACACCATCGCGTGGGACACCATCGCGTGGGATGCGGCGGCCGCGGACTAGCGTGCCGCTAACGACCGGCCGCTCGCGGCCAAAGGGGCAGCCATGAAGTTCAGCGCTCTGTCGCGCAGCGCCCAGGTCTATCTACTCGCGGTCTACGCGCTGAGCGGGGGGCTGGCGGCGGCGCAGTGGTCGGCAACCGGCCACGCGGCTGCGGCGTGGCCGTGGTGGCTGTTTGCCATCCTGACGCTGTGCGCGGCGGTGGCGCACAGCTTCCCGGTGAGCACGCCTGACCGGCAGGCATACCACGTGTCGCCGCCCTTCTTCGCCGCCGCGGTGCTGCTGCTGGAGCCGGTGCAGGTGGGGCTGCTCTTCGCCGTGGTGAATGTGGCCGAGCGGCTGCGGCGGAAGCGCTCCTGGTTCGCGCAGGTCTTCAACGTGTGCGGCTTCGCGCTCAGCGGCAGCGCGGCGCGCGCGGTGTACGACGGGCTGCGCTCGCAGGACGGCGCCGCGGTCTCTATCTCCATCACCGACCCGCGGGCGCTCGGCGCGGCGATCGCCGCGCTGGCGGCGTTCATCGTCGTGAATCACACCCTCGTCAGCCTGGCGATCTGGCTCGGTAATGGGATCTCGCCGCGCCGCCAGCGCATCCTGGATCGAGAGACGCTTCTCACCGAGAGCCTGCTCCACCTGATGGGAATCCCGCTCGCCTACCTGGCGCTCCAGGCGCCGTGGGTCGTCACGCTTGGCGCGGCGCCCCTCCTCCTGGTGCACCGGGCACTGGACCTGCCCAACATGCGCGCCCAGCGGCGCCAGGACGCGCTGACGCAGCTCTACAGCGCACAGTACCTTTCGGACGCCTGCACCCGCGAGCTGTCCCGCGCCGACCGCTTCGGCCGCCCCCTGGCCCTCATGCGGTTGGATATCGACGGGCTGGCCAAGATCAACTCAGCCTACGGGTACCCGGCGGGGGACTCCGTGATCCGCGACGTCGCCCAGTTGCTCGACCGCGCGACGCGCAGCTACGACGTGGCCGCGCGCATCGTCGGTGGTGAGTTCGGCGTGCTGTTGCCGGAGACACGGGAGACGGAAGCGCGCGCCATCGCCGAGCGGCTGCGCCGCAGCATCGCGGCGCACCGCTGTGAGGTGGCGAGCAGTCTGGAGCCGCTCGCCGTGACCGCCAGCGTCGGAGTCGTCACCTTCGACGGGAAGGGAGGCAGCGCCGCGCAGCTGCTCCAGGCCGCCGAGAGCGCGCTCAGCCAGGCCAAGCGCGCCGGCGGCGACCGGCTGTGCTTCGTCGACCGCCTCGCGGGGGTGGTGGCACAGTCGGCGGGTCCCGCCCTCGTCTCCGTCGCCTCCGACGCTGCCGCGGCAGAAGCCGTCCCGGTCGCCGCCCAACCCGCCGCGGCCCCCGGCGCCCAAAGAGCAGAGCGCGCGGATCCCACGTCGCCACCCACCACATACGGGTCGCTGATCCAGTCGCTGATCGTCACCCGACCGCGCGCGTGCCAGATTGGCGTGCAGGCCGTCGTCGGCATCGCATCGCTGCTGGTCATCGCACGCGTCGCGCCGGCTATCCCCCACGTCGATCCGCTGACCGTCCTGCTGCTGGTGGGTCTCGCCGCACTGGCCGACCTGCGCAGTCTGGAGCTGTTTGCGGGGAGCACCTACGCGGTCAGTGTGGTCCCACACATCGCGGCCGGCATGCTGCTGGGGCCGGCGGGCGCCGTGGTGGTCGCGCCGATCAGCGCGCTGGTGCGAGGCTTCCACCGGCGCAGCCGCTGGTACAAGATCCTGTTCAACTTCAACGTCTACGTGCTGGCCAGCGCCGGCGCCGCGACGATCTTCAGGTCCACGTCGTCCGGGCTCGCGGCGCAGAACATCCTCGCCCTGCTCGTGCCCGCGGCGCTGGCGGGTCTGGCGTACTACCTGCACAGCGTCCCGATGGCAACGGCGATGGCCACCGAGCTCCGCGCGAGACCGCTGCACGTCTGGCTGGACCAGTTCCGCTGGCTCTGGCCGCACTACATCGTGCTCAGCCTGATGGGACTCCTGCTCGCGCTGGCCTACCACGAGTTCGGCATCGCCGGCGCCGCCGTCTTCCTCGTCCCGCCGCTCATGATGCACTACGTCGCCAAGCAGTACATGAGCCGCACCTTGGACAACGTGCGCCAGCTGCGCTCGCTCAACGAGCAGCTCCAGACCGAGATCGCGCAGCGCCAGGCGGCCGAGACCGAGAACGCCCGCCTCACCGAAACCGCCGCCCGCGCCGCCGCGCTCGAGGAGCTCAACCGCCTCAAGAGCGAGTTCATCTCCATCGCCTCCCACGAGCTGCGTACCCCCATGACCGCCATCATGGGCTTCAGCGAGCTGCTGCTCGAAGACACTCCCACTACCGACCCCAGCCGCGAAGCGCTCAACATCATCCACGAGGAAGCCGTCCAGCTCTCCGCGCTGGTCGACAACCTGCTCAACGTCTCGCGCATCGAGAACGGCCGCATCACCGTCGATCCCACGGACGTCGACCTGCTCGACACCGTGCTCCCACCGCTCGTCCACGCGCTCGGTTCATCCTCCCCCACCCACGCCATCGTCACCGACATCGCCCCCGACGCGCGCTGGGTCATGGCCGACCCGAGCAAGCTCAACCAGATCCTGACCAACCTGGTCGGCAACGCCATCAAGTACTCGCCCGACGGCGGGCGCGTCGACGTCGCCACCCGCCGCATCGACGGCGCGGACCTGGTCGAGATCACCGTCGCCGACCACGGCATCGGCATCCCCGATGAGCATCTGGACCGCATCTTCGACCGCTTCTACCGCGTCGACTCCTCCGAGACGCGCAGCATCGGCGGTACGGGTCTCGGCCTCTACATCACCCGCCACCTGGTCGAGCTGCACGGTGGGACCCTCGCCGCCGAGAGCGAGATCGGCAGGGGCAGCACCTTCCGCTTCACGCTGCCAGCAGTACCCGTCCCCGCCGGTCAGCTCGCCGGCGAGCCCGCGGTCGCACCGGACCCGGCGGCCTCGGACGCCTCACCTGCAGCTGCCCCCACCGCGGCCACCGCCGCTCCTGCCATCGCCCTGACGCCGTCTTTAGCGTCGTAATCCCCGCGCCCTCTAGCGCGGGTGACCGGTACAAATCGAAGCCCTGCTCCGCCGCACCGGCGGGCAAGACGCCTCCACCGCCGGCTAGGCCGGCCCCAAGCGGGCCGGGTCTCCTAGGCGGCGCCGCCCACCAGGCGCGACACCGCCCGCGCTCCCACCGGCACCCCCTGGCGCTCCTCGTGCATCGCTTCCAGACCCATTGGGAGCCGGATCACGAAGCGCGTCCCACCGCTCGCGGGGCACTCGGCGGCGATGGTGCCGCCGTGCGCCTCCGCGATGCTCCGGCAGACGTACAGGCCCAGCCCCAGTCCCGCCATGTGGCCGTCGCCGTGCGCCTGGTACAGGCGGTCGAAGATCC
>DASTZM010000712.1:0-7109 GCA_035764305.1 Chloroflexota bacterium
CGCGAGCTGCTGCAGCCGCTCCTCAACGCTGATCATGGATGTGCGGCGCCCCCCCCGGTGCGCCTGGTACCAAAGTACCCCCCCGAACGGCACTATACCCCTGGCGGCGCCATCTCGCCAGGGAGTTACCCCTACCGGCTAGGGGACGAGGTGACGCTGGAGAAAGGCCTCAACCCGCCGAGAAATCCAGCCGGTTCGCGGGGCGCATCAGGCCGTGCCCTTCGTCCCGGTAGAGACGCCGCGCTCCCCGCGCTCTAGGCAAACACCTGCGCCAGGATCTGCTCCGCTGCGCCCCAATTGCGCTCGCCGTGGCGCTCGCCGCCGGCGAAGAAGTCGGGTCCCTGGCTTGCGACAGCGCGGTGGACCGCCGAGACGATCTCCGGGTCGAAGTGACTTCCTGAACAGCGATCCAGTTCGTCAATCGCCTCACCCAGCTCACGCCCGCGCGAGTACGGACGGTCGGCGAGCATCGTCTCGAACGCGTCGGCGACGACGAGGATACGTCCACCCAGGCTGATTTTCTCGCCGGCGAGGCCGAGGGGGTAGCCGAAGCCGTCGAAGCGCTCGTGGTGCTCTCCCACCATCTGGGCGATATCGGCTAACTGTGGTACCTCGGACAGGATGCGCTGCCCCAGCGCGGCGTGCTCCTTGATGACGGTGTATTCATCGGCGGTCAGCTTGGCCGGCTTGTGCAGGATCGCCTCCGGGATGCCGACCTTGCCCAGGTCATGGAACAGACCCGCGGTGTGGAGCACCGCCAGCTCGGCCGGATCCATAGCCAGCTCCCGGCCGATCGCGACGGAGAACTTGGCGACGCGCCGCGAGTGGCCGGACACCGAGTTGTCGCGCGCGTCGATGATCAGCGCGACCGTCTCAATCAGCTTGCGGAGCATTTCCTCCTTCTCGTTGTTCGCCGCCTCCACCTCGGTCTTCGCCGCCTGAAGCGTCTCGATGTGCCGCTGCGTCCGCGTGGCGTAGAAGGAGAGGGTGAAGCGCATCACGAGGACGGGCACGATGAACATCACCACGCCCACGATGCCCAGCTGGTCGTGCGCGCCGCCGACAAACGCTCCGGTCAGGCCCAGGAGGATGTTGGTCGGTGCGAACCAGACCAGTTCCCGGAAGACCTCCGTCGGCCGACGTCCCGAGTGGAGGCTGATCATGACCGAGACGACGCCGACGTTCGCGACGTAATAGACCAGCGTTGCCGCGAGCGCCGCCGCGACGTGCCACGCGCCGTACTCGCTGCCCGCGGGGCGGAGCGCGGCGTACACCAATGCTGCCGCGGCCGCGGCGAGGGGCAGATTGGTGAGGTTGAACAGCACCTTGTCGGCCTGGCGCTGCCGTCCCACTAGCACGTGCATCACACCTGCTACGAGTCCGACGGGTATGGCGATGTACGGCGCCGCGGTCACGCCGGCTAGCACGGCGGCGTTGCTGAAAGAGAGCGATAGGCGCTGCTTGCTCGCCTCGTACACCTGAATCTTGAGCAGCTCGGCTGCGATGGCCAGCGCGACGAATGGCAGCAGTCCGAGCCACTCCGCCGAGATGGTCAGCTCCACGAACGCCCACCCCAGAACCGCAAGACCGGACAGGACTGTCAGCCACAGCATGACTGGCGCGAGCCGGGACTTGGGCCTGGGAGCCAGCGGGGGTGGGTTGGGCGCGACGGTGAGCGAGGACGACACCGGACGGTCGGACTGACCGGCGTGCGCCGCGACGGCTCTGTTCCCAGCGGCCACTGCCCCGCCCACCGTTGGTCGGTGCCCGAGTGCGCCGGCCGCGTGCGGCGTGGAGGCAGCCGGCCCCTCCGCACCTGCGCTCTCGTCCGAGGCGCAGCCGACCGCGTTGCGCGTCTGCTTGGCCCGATACATCGCCATGTCAGCGGCCTTGAGCAGGGAGGCGACGTCCCGCCCGTCCTGGGGACAGCAGGCCACCCCGATGCTCACCGTGCAGTGGATGGTCCGGCCGTCATCGATCTCGAACTGGTGGGCTTCCACCGCCGCGCGGATACGCTCCGCGAGATAGCCCGCTTCCTCCGCGTCGGTTCCCGGCAGGAGGACGACGAACTCTTCCCCGCCGAAGCGCGCGACGATGTCTCCTTTGCGCACCGACGACGTGAGCAGGACGGACAGCGCGCGCAGCACCATGTCTCCCGCGGCGTGCCCGTATTGGTCGTTGACTTTCTTGAAGTGGTCCAGGTCTGCAAACAAGAGCGACAGCGGACGGCGGACGCGCACGCTGTGGGCCAGCTCCTCCTCCAGTGCCGACTCGAAGTGGCGGGAGTTGTGCAGACCGGTCTTGGTGTCGACCTGCGCGAGCTCGGCCAGGTGGGCAGTGCGGGTCATGCGGTGCGCGATGATCAGAACCACCGGGAGCGACACCAGCAAGACCGGCTTCGCGCCCCACAGCCCGGCGATCGTCACGCCCAGCACGCCCGTGAGACCGTCTCCAAAGAGCGCGGTCTGGCTGAGCGTCGGCACGCGCCGGAACGGGATGCCGCTGTCGAGCGCGATGATCACACCGACAAGCACAGCCTGCGCCGCGTTGAACAGGACCGCGCTGCCGAGCAGACCGGCCAGGTCGACCACGTCGTCCAGATGCTGGCCGCCCAGCCAGTGGGCCCACAGTCCCGCGAACTGCGCCGCGAGCAGCGTCTGCGACAGGTTGAAGATCCAGCCGATAAGGACACGCGGCCGGTGGCGGCGCTGCCACAGCTCGGGCGTTGTCGCCAGCGCGACGAGCACCGGTAGGAGCCCCGCCGGCGCGATGATCGCTCCCGCCAGAACGAAGACGTTAGTGAGCTTGTAGGAAACCCCGTCGGCAGCCGACCGGATGGGAAACCAGTGGGCGATCGCCGCGCACAGTGCGAGCACCACGACCGCGAGGAACGCCTCGACGCCGTAGGTCCCGGTGCCGAAGGTCAGCGCGGTCGCAAGCACCGCGGAAACCGTCACGGCGACGATCCAGGCGGTTACCTTTGGCTTCCCTTTTCCCATTTCCGGCCCGTCTCTCTGCTCGGCTTGACCTCGTCACCCGTCGCTCGTGGGAGAAGCGCCGCGACCCCCGCTTCGCACTGAGCCGTGCTCCGCGGGGGCCTTGCGCCCATCCCAGGCTCTACCCGCCGCAGCGCCGTCCGTAGTCTAGGCGCGCGTTGGCGGATTTGGCGGTGGACCGGGAACTTAGTCGATGGCGACTGTGTCGTACTCGACCATGTCGTACCTGCCGGCAGCGTCCCAGTACGCGCTGTCCCAGTACGCGCTGTCCCAGTACGCGCTGTCCCAATACGCGCTGTCCCAATACGCGCTGTCCCAGTACGCGGAGGTCGTCCCACCCACGGCGGTCTGCCCGCTCTGGAGGTTGAGGTTCAGCGCGAGCCCCTGGTTGGCCTGCAGCACACCTCCCAGGCTGGCACGTTGCAGCGCCGCGCTGATATCGACCAGTCCGGCGTTGCCGACCTTGCCGGTGAAGCTGCGCGCGGTGTTCGCCAGCAGCCACTTGACTTGGTTGGGAGTGAGGCTTGGGTACCGCTCCAGGATGAGCGCGACCATGCCGGTCACCACCGGCGCCGCCATTGACGTTCCCGACAGGCGGATGTAGAGGTTGCTGTCGCTGATCCGGTCCGGGAACGACCTGGCGAGCGTCACGTTCGTGCCGGCCAGCGGAGCGACGATCTGACGCCCTGGGGCCACTACGTCGGGCTTGGCGAAGCCGTCCATGGTGGTGCCGCGGCTGCTGAAGTCCGCCAGCGTGTCGTCGGAGATTGATGCGCTGCCATTGTCGAAGGTCGCCCCGACGCTGATCACGAACGGGTCGCACGCCGGCGCGTACTGGACCGCGTCTGCGACGGATCCCCGGTTGCCCGCGGCGACGACCACGACCACGCCCTTCATCCACAGCAGCTCGACCGCGGCCGAGGTGGGGCTGGTCAGGTAGCTCTCCGGCAGCGAGCCATTGATCGAGAGGTTGACGGCCTTGATGTTGTAGGTCGCCTTGTTCTGCTCCACCCACTGCAGACCGCGCAGCAGATCGGACACCAGCGTCATGCCCTGATCGTCGGCGATCTGGACGCTGATCACGCGCGAGTCGGGCGCGATGCCGATGTAGCCGCGTGTCGGGTCGTAGCCGGTCACGATGCCGGTGACGTGCGTGCCGTGCCCGTTCGCGTCGGTCTTGCCCGTGGACTTGGCGTTGATGACCACCGACACGACATTGGAGCCGCTCAGCGCCGGGTGGCTCTTGTTGATGCCACTATCCAGGACGGCGACCGTGACGCCC
Source organism: Chloroflexota bacterium (assembly GCA_035764305.1). Lineage (GTDB taxonomy): Bacteria > Chloroflexota > UBA11872 > UBA12225 > UBA12225 > DASTZM01. Next base: position 4,279 of record DASTZM010000712.1, read on the forward strand.
TGCCCAGTGGCGGGGGCGGTCAGGCTGTTCCACGTAGCAGGGGCGTTGACCGCGCCCGGATAGGCCGTCTTCAGGTTGCTCACCGGAACGGCACTGAAGTGCACCAGCGCATCCGGTGAGACGTAGTGCGTGTCCTTGTTGAGCGCCAGCTGGTAGGCCGCCTTCGCTGGAATCTCCAGCACGTGGCTCTTGATGAAGGAGAACTCCTCCAGATGCCGGCCGCCAACGCTCTGGGCCATCGCGTGACCGCTGGCGGCGGCACGCCTCTTCTGAAGGATGACGCGGATCTTGCGCGTCGGCGCCACCTGCGCGGCGTACTGCAGGTGCGGGTGAACGGGAAGAGACTTGTCCAGTGTCACCGACGCGCCGGTGCGCTTGTCGACGTGGATCTTGGGACCGGAGGCGGCGGTGCGCTCGTCCCAGAAGGCCGACTCGTTCTTGCCGTTCTGCGCGGCCGCGGCGGCGCCTGCGCTGGCCAATCCAGCGGCGCCGGCGGCGAAGAGTGCGCTGGCCGGGACGGCGCGGTGCAGGAACCAGTTTCTGCGCGTGAGACTCATGGGTGTGGTGTGTGCTCCCTTATGCCCTGCCAGTCTATTCCCGCCGCGGGGTCCCTACCAGGAAGCAAGCCACTCTCTTGTGGCGAAGAAAAACCCCCTGCGTGGGGGGGTTTTCCCTCCCCTGTTTCCGGGAGTTACGGGAGTTCCGGGGCGCCTGTCACGCCCGAGTCAGCTAGCCCCGGTTTACGTCGCTGCGACGCCGTCCGGTGGCGCGCCGCTCCAGCCCCGGCGGGATCGGCTGACCCGCGCGGCGGTCGTCGCCCGTCCGGCGGTCCACCAGCTGCTGCAGCAGACCCAGCTCGTCCGAGCTGCCCCAGCGCTCGGCCACCCGACCGTCCACCACGCGCAGGACGTCGATCCCGCTCATCCGCACGCCTCGCCCGCTGGCAGGGATCCCCTGAAACGCTCCCCGCTGCGTCGCCGAGACCGTCCAGCGCACCGCCACCTTCTCGCCGTCGGCCGAAGCGAAGACGTCCTCCACCCGCAGCGTCGCGTCCGGGAACGACTCGCGGAAGGCGGCGAGCGCCTCACGCACCGCCGCCGGGCCGCGCAGCTCCTCCACCCCGTCCACACCGTGGTCCACCACGTCCGGCGCCAGGATGTCGTCCAGCTGCGCCAGGTCACCGGAGGAGGTCACGGCGTACAGCCGCCGCGCCACGTCCACTGGATCGCTCGTGGTGCTCTTTCCCTCGCGCGGCGCCATCCGGCGCAGTCTAGCGCTCCCAGGGGCGCCCGTCCAAGCGGAGAGACCCCCACTTCCGGGTGGGTTTTCCCCCCTTCGTCCGGAGTGAGCCTACACTCGTGACCAGCCTGGTACGAAAGGACTATCCTGGCCGCCCTGCTTCCCAACGCGCCGACGCTCCTCCCGCTAGCTCTGCCGGGTATCGACCTCGTGGAGGAGATCGGGCGTGGCGCGTACTCGGTGGTCTACCGCGCGCGGCGCGGCGACCTCCCGGTAGCCGTCAAGCTCCAGCGCGCGCGTGCCGAGGCGGCCCCCGCGGGCTGGTCGGGGCCGCTCGACCCGCGCGCGCGTCTGCGACGCGAGGCGGCCATCCTGGGGCGCGTCAGGCACCCCGCCCTCCCTTCCGTCTGGGAGGTCGGCGAGGTCGACGGGCGGGTCTACCTGGTCATGGAGCTGGTGGAGGGGCCATCGCTGGCCTCTCTCCTTATAGAAGGGCCGCTCCCCCAGCCCGACATCATCGCGCTGGGACGGACGCTGGCCGCCGCGCTGGCGGAGCTCCACCGCGCCGGCTTGGTCCACCGCGACGTCAAGCCCCAGAACGTGGTCTTGCCCGCGGCCGCCCCCGGCGCTGCCAAGCTGGTCGACTTCGGCTTCGCCTCGCACGCCGACACGCGCAGCGCTGAGGACGAGGTCACCGGCACCCTGCTCTACTGCGCCCCGGAGCAGGCGGGCATGCTCCGCCGGCCGGTCGACGCCCGCTCGGACCTCTACGCGCTGGGTGCGGTGCTCTTCGAGTGCGCCACCGGCCGGCCGCCCTTCCAGTCGCAGGAGGCCGGCGAGCTGCTGCACGCCCACGCCACGCTCCCGCCGCCCGGCGCGCGGGACCTCAACCCCGCCGTCTCACCCGCGCTGGCGGCCATCCTCGCCCGACTGCTGGCCAAGGACCCGGACGACCGCTACCAGACCGGCGGCGGCCTGCTGCGCGACCTCAACCGCATCGAGCAGCTCGACGCGCTGCTGCGCGCCGGCGACGACGCGGTCGTTCTGGGCGGCACCGATCGCGCGCCGCGTCAGTCCGAAGACGCGCCGCTGATCGGGCGCGACGCCGACCTGGCCCACCTGAGCGAGGGCTGGGCTCAGGCGCTCGGGGCGCGCGGCAGCACGGCGCTCGTGGTGGGCGCACCCGGCAGCGGCAAGAGCCGGTTAGTCTGGGAGCACCTCCAGGGTGTGCGCCGCGACGGCGGCGCGGTCTTCCACGGCAAATGCATCGAGGAGAACCCCTTCCCGCTCGCGGTGCTGCGGGAGGCAGTGGATGGCTGGCGGCGCCAGGTGCGCCAGCGCCCGCGCCACGCGCGCGCGGCGGCCGAAGACGCGCTGCGCCGCGCGGCCGGGGAGCGCGCGCCGCTGCTCCGCGCGCTGTCCCCGCTCCTCGCCCAAACGCTCGCGCAGCCCACCGGCGCCCAGCCGGCCGACCCCGCCGCGCTCGACGCTGACCGCTTCCACGAGGCCGCGGCGGACTTCCTGGTGAAGCTGCTTGCCTCGGAGGCGCGTGGGGAGCGCGGCGGCGGCGTGCTGTTCCTGGACGACGTGCA
>DASTZM010000713.1:0-8478 GCA_035764305.1 Chloroflexota bacterium
CCCCTCTATGTCAGCTGACTGGCGCGATCCAAAGTTGCTCCTGGACATGCTGCTAGCGTCACGGGATGCACGCTCATTCGTTGCGGACAGCGACAAGCAAGCGCTGGAAGAGAGCAAGGTTCTCCAGTACGCACTCGTCCGGGCGCTTCAGATCATCGGCGAAGCCGCGCGCGGGGTCACCCAGGCCACGCGAGATGCGCATCCGGAGATCCCGTGGTCGCAGATCGTAGGGATGCGACACCGACTTGTCCATGACTACACGCGCGTGGACACGGACATCGTCTGGACCGTAGTGACGAAAGAGCTGGACAGCCTGATTAGGGATCTCGAGCGCATCGTGCCGCCGGAGGACTAGCACACCGGCGACGCGAGCGAGGCTTGTCCAGCGACAGGTCGCTACTGACTGGCTGGCCATGGAGCACAGATGGTCGAGCGCCTCGTACCTCAGCTTCTCGGCGCACACTACTGGTAGTTCTGGTTCGACTAGACGGATGCAGCTAGCGGAGCTCGCGGAACGCTATGCAGAGTTTCGGGCGCTGCTGTTCTCGATCGCCTACCGGTTGACGGGGAGCGCGGTGGAGGCGGAGGACGCCCTGCAGGATGGGTACGTGCGCGTGCACGACGCGGCGGGGGCGCACGGGGAGGAGTGGGTCGAGTCGCCAAGGGCGTACCTGAGCACGCTGATCACGCGGCTGTGCCTGGACCACCTCAAGAGGGTGAAGACCGACCGCGAGCGGTACGACGGGCCGTGGCTGCCGGAGCCGGTGCTGACCGCGGCGGGGGCGCGGGAGGCGGCGGATCCGGCCGAGGAGTCCGAGCTGCGCGAGTCGATCTCGCTGGCGTTCCTGGTGCTGCTGGAAGCGCTCTCACCTGAGGAGCGGGCGGCGTTCCTGCTGCACGAGGTGTTCGAGTACCCACACGACGAGATCGCGCCGATGATCGGCAAGTCGCCGGCCGCGTGTCGGCAGCTGCTGCGCCGGGCGCATACGCGACTCGAGGAGCGCCGGAAGGTGCATTCGGGCGCCGCCGTTTCCTCGCGGCGCCGGCGATCCGCGAGCACGGCCGCCGACCACCAGCGGCTGATGACGCGCTTCCTGCACGCGGTGGAACGGGGTGATGTACAGGCGCTGGCGGCGACGCTGGCAGCGGACGTGGTCCACGTCTCGGACGGGGGTGGGAAGGCATTCGCGGCGCGCCGGCCGATCGTCGGGCGCGAGGCGGTGCTGAACTTCCTGGCGGGGCTGCTGCGGCTGAAGCCACCGGGGACGCGGTTCACGTCGGAACAGGTGAATGGGGGGCCGGCGCTGCTGGTGTGGGTGGGGGAGCAGCTGATCCAGGTCACGACGCTCGAGGTCGAGGACGGCGTGGTGACGCGCTCGCACGCGGTGGTGAACCCGGACAAGCTGGGGTACCTGCGGCGGCAGCTGGAGGAGGGCCAGCCAGCGCAGGTCTAGCGGTCCAGCAGGCGAGCTGTCACATCCGGCTACACCCGGTCGTCTCAGGGTCGGAAGGAGAAACGATCCGAGATGAACGTACTGGTGACGGGTGGCACGGGCGACCTGGGACGGGCGCTGGTGCCCAAGCTGGTGGCGGCGGGGCACACGGTGCGCAGCGCGAGCCGGCGGCCGCCGCGCGACCCGTACCAGGAAGGGGGCGGGGTAACGTGGCAGCACGTGGACCTGGCGACGGGCGAGGGGCTGGACGAGGCGGTGCGCGGCGTCGAAGCGATCGTCCACGCGGCGAGCGACCCGTTGGGCAAGGTCAGGGAGACCGACCTGGAGGGGTCGCGCCGGCTGCTGGAAGAGGCAAAGGCGGCGGGTGTGCAGCACGCCATCTTCGTCTCGATCACCGGAATCGAGAACGTGCCGTACGTCTACTACCGCACGAAGGTGGCGGTCGAGCGGCTGTTCGCGGCGTCAGGCGTACCGTACTCGATCCTGCGCGCCGCGCAGTTTCCCACGCTCTTCGAGCGCGTTCTCACACCGCTCTCGCGCTCGCCGATCCTTCCGCTGCCGCTGGACTTCCGCTTCCAACCCGTGGACACCGACGTGGTGGCCGACCGGCTGGTGCAGGCGGTGAACGAGGGGGCCAGAGGGCGGCTGCCCGACCTGGCGGGGCCCGAGGTGCTGACGGTGCGGGAGATAGCCACGGCGTGGCTCTACGCCCGCGGCCTGCGGCGTCTGGTGGTGCCGCTGCCGCTGTGGGGGAAGGTGCCGGCGGCGTTCCAAGCCGGCGCGGTGACGAATCCGTCCGCCGCGACGCCTGGCCCCACCTACTACGACTGGCTGGAGCGCACGTATGGAAGACGCCCACCACGACCGGAGCGTACGGGCCAGCAACAGGTCAATGCGGAGCCGGCGTGGGCACGACTGATGGTGGCGCTGATCGGTCTCTCCTATGTCCTGGCCGGGGCGCTGCTGCTGTGGGCCACGCCGTGGTTCTACGAGCACGTCGGCACGTTCCCACCGTACAACCGGCACTACGCGGGGGACGCGGGAGCGTTCAACCTGCCGCTCGGACTGGGGCTGGTGTGGGCGGCGCGCGGGCTGCGCCGCCACCGCGCGCTGATCGTCATCGGGCTGATCGCCAGTGCGCTCCACACCCTCAACCACGCCTACGACGATGCGCTGGACGGTGCGGCGCTCGCGCACTGGGCGTGGGACGTGGGACCGCTGGCGCTGGCGGCGGTGCTGCTGGCGCTGGCGCCCCCGTCCGGCGCTCTCGGCAAGAGCGCGGAGACGCCGCGGCCCTCACGCCGCGGCGGCTATGGAATGGATCTCAGGCAGATAGGAGGCGACGCCGGGGGTAACGGCCTCCAGGCGCTCGCGCCTCAGGCGCGCGGCGTCCAGGTCGACCCACCAGTGGTCGGGGTCTTCCGCGGCGGCGATGAGCACGCCCTCTGAGATGCCGCGGGCGCTGAGCCGGCACGCGGACAGCTGGTAGTGCGCCAGGAGTGAGTCAAGGATCAGCGCCTCCGCCGCCAGGCCGGCGAGCGACTCGCGCTCGACGTGCAGGCGGCGCGCGAGGCGGTCGGTGCGCGTGCGGCGCAGCTTTGCCAGCGCGTCGGCCATGACGGTGCGGTCGAGGGGGTCGCCCCGCTTCCGGCCAGCGACCGGGAGCAGCAGCGGGGCGGCGTGCGCGGTGAGCACGACGTGTTCCGAGCGTCCGGTGGGCAGGGAGCGGAAGCTGGCTCCGATGCGGTGACGCAGCAGCTTCAGCTCGCCGTCGTGCGGCGGATCCGAGTGCCGGGCCGCGAGGGCAAGCCCGCCGACGGGCAGCGTCGCGCTCCCCACCCGCCGGCGGCCATCTGCCAGGACGACCTCCGTCGTCTCCGCTCCGATGCCGATAAGCAGCTGCGGCACGGCCGGGTCAAGGTCCGCGGCGGCACCGAGCACAAACAGCTCGGACTCGCGGCGCGGCGTGAGCAGGTGGACGGGCCGGCGCGCGGCGCGGGCGACCTGCTGCGGATCGATCCCGCTGTGGGTGACATGGCGCAGGCCGGCGACCAGGTGCAGCTCCACCGGGTCGTGGCGCAGGGCGCGGGCCGTGAGGTCATGCACCGCGCGCTGGACGTCGGTGTCGGCGCGGACGCATGAGACGGCGCTCTCGACGGCCTTCAGCTGGTAGCCGTGCGCCTCGCTCGGCACGGGCGCGGACCGATCCCACAGGGGTATGGCGTGCGCCGGGCGCCGGTCGGCGACGAGCAGACGCACGGCGGGGCCGTCGATCTGGATGACCGCCGCTCTGGTCCACTGGGCCTCGGCGCTGAGATAGCTCAATCGGCCGCGGGCCGGGGCGATCATCGCCCAGCACCACGCAAGCTGCGTGCCAGGCGCTACGGCTGGCGTGTCGGTAGAGAGTGGATCGCCAGTGGTTGTGTTATGTCGTTTTCCGGCCGAACCGCACCTACTTCACGCAGAGGCTCAGGGACTGCGCCATCTGCTTCTCCAGCTCAGGCAGCGCCTGACGGGGCGGCACGTTCTTCTCCGCGATCTCCTTGTTGAAGTCGATCAACTGCTGGCGGAAGTCGGTCCACGCGCAGGAGGGGGTGAACGCCTTGCCGTACTTCTCGCCGATCTCCGAGAAGCGGCGGTAGACGACGTTGTCCTTGTTGGCGGGCTTCTGCTGGAGCGACTTGCGCGGCGGGAGGGTGCCGCGCAGCGTGTGGAAGCGGTCCTGGTGCTCGGCACGCGTGTAGAACTCGACGAACTTCCAGGCGGCGTCGGGCACCTTGGTGTCGGCGGAGATGGTCATCCAGTTGGTGAAAACGGAGGTCTTCTGCTGCTTGCGGCGGATGGGGTCCGGGATGCCGAGCTGATCGAGCGCACCCGCGCGCTGGAGGCCGACGGTGACGCCGGGGTCGGCCTCGGTCATGGCCTGCAGGCCGACGTCGAACCCACCGGGTGTCCCGCTGGGGGCGACGAGCTTGTACTTGTGGTAGATGTCAGAGATAAAGGTGGCCCACTCGAGGCCGGCGGCGTTGTCGACCGTGGCCTTGGTCCCCTGCTGATTCGTGTAGTCGCCGCCCGCCTGGTACATGTAGGCGCACCACGACGACCAGTTGGTGGTCATGCCGAAGCCGGCGACGGTGATCTTGTCGGCTTCGGTCTTGGTGAGGCGGCGGCCCCAGTCGAGCAGCTCCTCCCAGGAGGTGGGGCCGCGGTCGGGCAGGCCGGCGGCGCGGAAGAGGTCTTTCCGGTAGATGAGGGAGCGGGCGGCGCTGGTCTGCGGCACGCCGTAGTTTCGTCCGTTCATCATGGTGGCGGCCATCGCGGCCTCGGTGAAGTCCGAGGACTGGCCCCACTGCTTGACGTAGCTGGTGATGTCCAGACTCTGCTTCTTGAGGGCGAGCGAGCCGGCCCACTCGGCGCCGCCGGTGAAGACGTCCGGAGAGGAGCCGGCGGCGAACATGGCGTTGAGGCGCTCGGCGACTCCGGTCCAGTTCTCCCACTTGATGGTGACGTTGATCTTGGGCTGCTCCTGCTTGAACTTCGGCAGCAGCTCGGCGTCGATCCACTGCTGGACCTCGGGGCTGTGGTCGTTGATCCAGACGAGGAGGTCGGTGTTGTTCTGAATCACCGCGGGGACGGGCCGCGATCCAGCGCCGGTCCCGCTATCGGTGGCGCCGCACGCGGTGGTGAGGGCGGTGGCAGCGGCGCCGGCCGCGAGTGCGCCGGCGGAGCGCCGGGTGAGGCAGGGCGTGCGAGGGGTCGGGGCGTGGGCCTGGGGCATGCTGTCTCCCGCTGGCGGCCGTGCCGGCCGCGTGCATCGGACAGGGTACCCAACCGAAACCGGTTGTGGAGCGTCTAGCCTTCCTGAGCGATCATGGCGTTGGCCTGGCGGGCGAAGTCGTCCACGAGCGCCTTCACGGTCCCCTTCTGGGCCAGGATGTCGGCCCACGTGGTGTTCCAGAGGGTGGCGATCTCGTTGTAGCTGCCCGGCTGCGCCAGCGCGCGGGCGGTGGTGGGCGCCTCGAGCCAGTAGTCCTTGTTCTCCCACGGGTTCATGGACTGGGGGAACTCGGGGAGCTGCGCGAACCTGGGGCGGACCGGGAGCGTGCTCAGGTTCTTCATGAAGACCGCCGCCGCCTGCGGCCCGCTCACGAAGCGCACCCACCGCCACCCCGCGTCGCCGTTGGGCGCGTTGTTGGCCACGCCGAACCCCAGCGTCCCCACCCGATTGGCACGCCCGGCTTTGCCCTTCGGGATGGGCGCCATGCCGAGCGCGAAGCTAACTTCTGCCAGATCCTTCTCGGCCGGCGCGGTCTGCTCCTTATTGGCCTGCTTCATCCCGATTCGGCCGGACTTGAAGCCATTTTGAAAGTCCGGGGTGATGGCGGCGCCGAAGTTGACCACCTGGTAGCGCAGATAGAGGTCGGCGTACCACTGGAGCGCCTCGACGGCGGCGGCCTCGTTCACGACGCACTTCTTGGCGTCCTTGCTGAACACATCGCCGCCGTTCTCCCAGATCCAGGCGCAGATCCAGTCCAGGTTCGTGCTGATGGGGTGCAGCCCGATGGTGCGGGCGGGGTCCCCCGCCGAGCCGCGCGTCAGATCACGCAGTGTGGAGAGGTAGGCGTCCCAATTCCACTTGCCGTCCTTCTCGAGGCGGTCCGGCGGTGTGACGCCGCGCTGATCCAGCAGCGTCTTGTTGTAGACGATGGAGTAGCCGGGGTTGTACCAGGGGAGTGCGTAGGTCTGCTCCTGCCAGCGGAAGTACTGCAGCAGGCCGGGATAGAACTCGGAGATGGGCGTGGTCTTGTCCTGCCGGGCGTAGTCCTCCAACGGCTTGAGCAGCTTCTTGCTGGCGCTCAGCGAGGTAATCGACGGGTGGATCCACTGCGCGTCGGGCACGTCGCCGCCGCTGTACATCGCCACCATCTTGGTGCGGAACTCGCCGATCTGGCCGGGGAACAGGATGTAGTCCGGCTTGAGCTGCGGATCGAGCTGTGACAGCAGCGAGGTCAGTGAGTCTTGAGCGCCGGTGAACAGCGCGTTGTTGAAGAGCAGGACCTTGGCGCTCGTCGGGCCGCTCAGTGCCACGGACTTGGGGTCGGGCTTTGCCCCGCCACCGGCGCACGCGACCAGCGGCGCCGTGAGCCCGAGCGACGCGGCGGAACGGATGACCGTGCGACGGGTGGCGGCGAACATGGCGCCAGCATACGCTTGCCCCGCGGGGGTGTCCAGTACAGCCAGTACAGCCAGTCCAGGGGGTTCCGGCAGCCCGGGGCACCCGACCGGGTGCGATCATTCCCACCCATGAGGAACACACGATGAAAGTCCTGGTGACCGGGGCCGGCGGTCGGATCGGCCGCATGCTGGTGACCGCGCTAGTAGAGCGCGGCCACGACGTCAACGCGCTCGAGCTGCAGCAGCACCCGAGCGTACGCGAGCTCCAGAAGATGGGGCCGGGCGTGCGCGTGTTCCGCGGGAGCGTCGAGTACTACGCCGAGGTAGAGCCCGCGGTGGCGGGCGTGGACGCGGTCTACCACCTGGGCGCGGCGATGGGCAGCTTCACCGACAACCAGTTCTTCCACAGCAACGTCACGGGCACGTTCAACGTGCTCCAGGCGGTGCGGCGCGTCGCGCCCGGGCTGAAGCGCTTCTGCTTCCCCAGCTCCGACGCGGTTTACGAGAAGTACGTGCCGGGTGGGCTGAAGGAGCCGATCGACCCCGAGCGCACCACGCGTGACGGCAAGGGCCTGTACGCCTTCAGCAAGATCGCGGGCGAGGAGATGTGCTGGAGCTACTTGCGCACCTACGGCATCCCGTGCGTCGTGTTCCGGTTCCCGATCGCCCGCGGGGCGGCGGAGCTGCCGGAGTTCTACGAGCTGTGGCTGGACGGCCTGCTGAACTACAAGCGAGGACAGATCCGAGCCGACCCGGACGCACCGCGCGCGGTCGAGATCCTGGAGCGACTGCAGAAGGAGGCCGGCGGCGAGCGCCGGCTGGTGGTGGCGCGCGATGCCAGGGGGCGCTCCTACCAGCGGGTGTACGTCGACGTGCGCGACGTGGTGAGCGCGCTGCTGGCTGCACTCGACGCCGACGCGGCGGTGGGACACTCGTTCCCGGTGGGAGGGAAGGACCAGCCGGCGAAGAGCGAGGCGATCGTGCCCTACCTCTCGGAGAAGCTCGGCGTGCCGTACGTGGAGGCCAAGCTGCCGGGCATCCCGACGTACTACGCGCACGACGACCGCCAGACGCGGCGCCTGCTGCGCTACAAGCCGCGGTACAGCGTCTTCGACATGATCGACGAGGCGCTCGGCTCGGCGGCCGCCGCGACGCTCACGAGCCCGGCCGGAGCGGCCAAAGCCGCGAAGGCAGCCAAGGCCGCCGCGGCCACCGGTGCGGGCGGCGGGGGCGGCGGGGACGGCGCGAGCACTCGCAAGGCCGGGGGAGGCGGAGGGAGAAGTTCGCGATGAAGCAGGTGATGAGCAACAGCCGGGGCGAGGTCTTCGTGCGCGACGCGCCGATGCCCACGCTGGGTGGGAGCGGCGCGATCGTGCGGACCATCTGCTCGGTGTTCGGGGCGGGCTCCGAGCTGGGTGGGCTGCGCCAGCGCCGCGCGGCGGTGCGCGAAGGGCGCGTCAAGCCCGGCGACCCGGTGACCGAGCGACCGATGTCCTACCAGTCGTGCGGGCGGATCGTGGAGCTGTCCGACGACCTGAAGGAGACGTACCGGATCGGCGACGTGGTGGCGTGCGCCGGAGCGGGATTTGGGCACCACGCCGAGTTCGGCTACACCCCGAAGAACACCATGGCGAAGGTGCCCGAAGGCCTGGCGCCCGAGGAAGCCGCGACGAACAACGTGGGACTCACGGCGCTGCACATGCTGCGCCGCGCCGACCTGCGCGCCGGCGAGACGATGGGCATCATCGGCCTGGGGATGGTCGGCCAGCTCGCCGCGCAGCTGGTGGGGGCGATGGGCGGACGCGCCATCGGGATGGACCTCTACCCGCTGCGCCTGGAGAAGGCCGAA
>DASTZM010000714.1:0-4545 GCA_035764305.1 Chloroflexota bacterium
CTCGGGGCTGGACGCCTCGTCGGTTCCCGAGTAGCGCTCGTTGATGGAGCGTAGCGCGTCCCACGCCGCGCCCAGGCTGAAGCGCACCGACTGCGGGAAGATCGGGTTCAGCAAGAGGAACTCTACGACGCGCGCCGGCTCGACGCGCAGCGCGTAGTAGCGCGCGTACGCCTCGGCGGAGCCGCACGAGCGCAGGACGGCCAGCCAGCGTACGGTGGGATCGACGCTGCGCGCGGCGGAGGCGCTGGACGGTGTGAGGAGGTGCGCCTGGAGGTAGAGGACGCGCGCCACGCTGTCGGCGCGCTCGAGGTACTTGCCGAGCGTCAAGAAGTACCACGCGTCGTCGCGCACGAGCGTGCAGTCGGCCAGGCCGTGGAAGAACTGGGCCGCCTCGCGGACGCGCCGGAAGAATGGTGGGGGGGACGCCTCGGCCTCGGCCATCTGGGCGGGATCGACGAGCGAGAGATAGAGCACGTTGAGCGTCTCCCACATCTCGCTGGACATGCTCTCGCGCACGCCGCGCGCGGCGGCGCGGGCGCGCCGGACGCAGCTGACGAGCGAGTTGGGATTCCCGGCATTGAAGGCCAGATGGCGGCGGATGTCGCGCGGCGACGGATGGGCGCCTTCTTCGGAGAGCGTGAGGTGGCCGCCGGCCGCGGCCGGACCGAGCAGCGGCGCCCAGAGATCCGAATCCTCGCTCTCGCCGATGTCGAGCTCGAGGTGGAGCGTGACGTCAATCAGGCGGCTGACGGCGACGGCGCGCTCGACGTACCGACTGAGCCAGAAGAGGTCTTCGGCGACGCGGGAGAGCATGGTGTCGGTCCCGCTTCTAGTCCGCCAGGACCCAGGTGTCCTTGCCTCCGCCGCCCTGGGAGGAGTTGACGACGAGCGAGCCGCGGCGCAGCGCGACGCGCGTCAGGCCGCCCGGCGTGACGGTGATCTCGCGCCCGTACAGAATGAAGGGGCGCAGATCGACGTGGCGCCCCTCAAAATGGTCATCCACCCAGCAGGGGTGGCGCGAGAGGGCGAGCGTGGGCTGGGCGATGTAGTTGCGCGGGTCGGCTTCGATCCGCCGGCGGAAGTCATCGCGCTCGGCCCGGGTGGCGTGCGGACCGACGAGCATGCCGTAGCCGCCGCTCTCGTTGACCTGCTTGACCACCAGGTCGCCCAGATGTTCCAGGATGTAGGCTCGATCGTCGGGCTGGGCGGCGAGGTAGGTGGGGACGTTGGGCAGGATGGCGTCCTCGCCCAGGTAGTACTTGACGATCTGGGGGACGTAGGCGTAGACCGCCTTGTCGTCGGCGACGCCGGTCCCGACCGCGTTGGCGAGGCCGACGGTGCCCATGCGATAGCACGCCATCAGCCCGGCCACCCCCAGGAGGGAGTCGGAACGGAAGGCGAGGGGATCGAGGAAGTCGTCGTCGACGCGGCGGTAGACCACGTCGACGCGCCGCCGGCCGCGCGTGGTGCGCATGTAGACCGCGCCGTCGTCGACGGTCAGATCGGTGCCCTGGACGAGCTCGACGCCCATCGACTTGGCAAGGAACACGTGCTCGAAGTAGGCCGAGTTGTAGACACCGGGGGTGAGCACGACGACGGTGGGATCGTCGACGCCCTCAGGGGCGATGGCGCGCAGCACGTCGAGCAGGTCCTGCGGGTAGCCCTCGACGGGGCGGACGTCGTAGTCGACGAAGAGCTGGGGCCAGACGCGCTTGAGGGTGCGCCGGTTCTCGACGACGTACGAGACGCCAGAGGGGGTGCGCAGGTTGTCCTCGAGGACGTGGAAGGTCCCGTTGGCGTCGCGCACCAGGTCGCTGCCGACGACGTGCGTGTAGACATCGTGGCGGACGTCGAGGCCCTGGAACTCGCGCCGGTAGCCGCGCGCGCCGAGCACCAATGCAGTGGGAATGACGCCGTCGGCCAGGATGCGCTGGTGGTGGTAGACGTCGTGCAGGAACAGGTTGAGCGCGCGGACGCGCTGCTCGAGCCCGCGCTCGATGGTGGTCCATTCCTCGGCGGTGAGGATGCGGGGGACGAGGTCGAAGGGCATGATCTTCTCAACCCCCTCCGCGTCCTGGTTGACGGCGAAGGTGATGCCGCGCGACTGGAAGGATTCTTCGGCGGCGCGCTGGCGCCGGGCGACCTCTCCCTGGCTGAGGGTGGCGAGCTGGCGGACGAGCGGCGCGTAGTGGGGGCGGGGGCTGCCGTTGGGCAGGAATATCTCGTCCCAGAACCCGCCGGTGTCGTAGGGCAGCGTCGGATTGTCCACCGGGACGGGGGATATAGTGCCCATCATGCTACCGATGCCGACGCGCATACAGGATCTGGACACGCCCGCCGTGGTGTGCGACCTGGACGTGATGGAGAAGAACCTGCGGGAGATGGCGAACCACTGCCGGGAGCTGGGCATCCCGCTGCGGGCGCACACCAAGTCCCACCGCATCCCGGAGCTGGCGCACCGCCAGATGGCGTCGGGCTGCGTCGGGATCGCCTGCCAGAAGCTGGGCGACGTGGAGGTGATGGTCAACGCGGGGCTGAAGGAGATCCTGATCCCCTACAACATCGTCGGCGCGGTCAAGGTGGAGCGGCTGGTACGGCTGGCGCGCCGGGCACCGGTGATGGTGGCCATCGATTCGGAAGACACGGCGCGCGGAATCTCCGAGGTCGCCGGGCCGGCGGGGGTCAGGGTGCGCGCGCTGATCGAGATGGACACGGGGGCCAAGCGGTGCGGCGTGCAGTCGCCGGAGGAGGCGCAGGGGCTGGCCCGGACGATGGTGAAGCTCAAGGGGCTGGACCTCAAAGGGGTGATGACGTACCCCAGCCGGAAGGACGCCAAGCCGTACCTGGACGAGGTCAAGGAGCGGTTCCAGAAGGACGGGCTGCCGCTGGAGATCGTGAGCGGTGGGGGGACGGGGTCGGAGGCGACGTCCAAGGAGATCGGCTGCACCGAAACGCGGAGCGGCTCCTATATATGGGAGGGACTGCGGCGCGTCGGGAAGAGCGACGACCTCTCGCCGGAGCGCTGCCCGGTGCGGGTGGTGTGCACCGTGGTGAGCGTGCCGACGAAGGGGCGCGTGATCATCGACGGCGGGATGAAGACGTTCGCGAGCTACCCGCCCACCCCGTACGGCCATTGCGTCGAGCACCCGGAGATCAAGATCGCGCGCATGTCGGTGGAGCACGGGCACATCGATTCGTCGGAGTCGTCGCACACGTTCAAGGTGGGCGAACGGCTGACGATCATCCCGCTGCACCAGGAGATGTGCATCAACCTGCACGACGAGATCGTGGGCGTGCGCGGCGACCGCGTGGAGGTGGTCTGGCCGGTGGCTGGCCGCGGGAAGGTGAAGTAGCGCCGCGGCGGGCGGGGGTCAGTCGAAACTGAACATCACCTTGCCGGTGGAGGCGGTCTCGGCCAGGCGGAAGGCTTCGGCGCCGTCGCGCAGGGGCAGGGTGTGACCGACGACGGCGTCGAGCTTCAGGGAGTGGTCGCGGATGAAGCGGCACATCTCCGGGAAGAGGGTGTCGGGATAGATGCTGGCGCCGAAGAGGGTGATCTCGCGATGGACCAGGCGCATGAGCGGCATGGCGAAGTCGGTGGAGCCGAGGCCGACGATGGCGGCGGTGCCGCGCGGCTTCAGTAGCTCGCCGATGGCGGTGTGCGCGGCGTTGGAGCCGGAGGTCTCGATCAGCGCATCGGCGCCGTCGGGATAGTGGGCACGGAGCTGGTCATGGACGGGGCCGGCGGTAGGGTCGAGCGTGGCGACGGCCCCCAGGCGGCCGGCGAGCTCGCGCCGGCCGGGTGACGGATCGATCCCCACGACGCGGGCGCCCATGGCACGCGCGAACAGGGTGGCCAGGAGGCCGAGTGGGCCGAGACCGGAGACGGCGAGGACGTGGCGCCCGCTGACGCCGAGGCGGACGAGCGGCCAGTAGGCGGTGCCGGCCTGGCAGGCGAGGATGGCGCCGTCGACGAAGGAGAGATAGCCAGGAAGGAGCATGAGCGACGGCGCCTCGACCGCCATGTACTCGGCGTCGGAGCCGGGGGCGTCGGCGGCATGGCCATAGGAGGAGCGGCGGTTGACGCAGACGTTGCGGTGGCCGGTGCGGCAGTAGTGGCACTCGCCGCAGGTGCGCCGGAAGTAGACGACGGCGCGGTCGCCGACCGACCAGCCGCGCACACCCTCACCCAGCGCGACGATCTCGCCGCACGGCTCGTGGCCTGGCGTGACGTCGCCCTCGAGGACGTGCGCCGGCGGATGGCGGTAGGGATGGAGGTCGGAGCCGCAGATGCCGGCGGAGCGCATGCGCAGGACCACCTCGCCCGGGCTGGGGGTGGGGTCGGGGCGCTCGCGGACAACGACCTGGCGCTCTCCGA
Organism: Chloroflexota bacterium; assembly: GCA_035764305.1. GTDB lineage: Bacteria > Chloroflexota > UBA11872 > UBA12225 > UBA12225 > DASTZM01. Next base: position 4,379 of record DASTZM010000714.1, read on the forward strand.
CGATGCGCAGCGCGAGCATGGCTTGGCCCTCCGGGTGCGGATGATGCCACCCTGCGCGCTGCGTACCGGCATGATCTGAGGAGTGGCAGCGTCCGGGCGTCGCTACGGCGTGCGGCGGGTGCGCGGTGTGCGGATACCGCTGAGGGATGGGCTGTGGCTAGCGTGTG
>DASTZM010000715.1:0-3772 GCA_035764305.1 Chloroflexota bacterium
CCTGAAGGGAGCCTCGGTCATCACTCGCCCGCCCGCGGGGGTGCCCGCGCGCGGCCCCTTCGAGGACGGCGCGGTTGCCGCCGCGCCCCTCGCTCCTCCGCCCGACGAGCGCAAGCTGCCCACCGTCCCCAGCGCCGCCAGCGTCGAGCGCCAGCGCCTCGCGCAGCTCAAGACCCAGGTCCAGCGCTGGCTCGTCGACGTCCTCAACCCCGGTGCCGAGCTCGAGCGCGACGGCGCCCAGCTCCGGGGCATGATCGACGGCTACCTCGATCAGGTCCTCGCCCAGGAAGGGCTCGCCCTGACCCGCACCGACCGGACGCGGCTGCTCGAAGGCGTCGTCGCCGAGCTCCTCGCCTACGGCCCCATCGAGCCACTCCTCCACGACGAGACCGTCACCGAGGTCATGGTCAACGGCCCCGACCAGGTCTGGGTCGAGCGCGGCGGCGTCATCGAGGACACCGAGGTCCGTTTCGAGAACGATGAGCACGTCCGCCGCATCATCGACCGAATCGTCTCCCCACTCGGTCGGCGCTGCGACGAGTCCTCCCCCATGGTCGACGCCCGTCTCCCCGACGGCTCCCGCGTCAACGCCATCATCCCACCGCTCTCGCTCATCGGGCCTTGCATCACCATCCGCAAGTTCTCCAAGAAGCCCCTCACCGTCCAGAACCTCGTCGAGTTCGGCTCCCTCTCGCCAGAGGTGGCCGACTTCCTCGCGGCGTGCGTCCGCGGCAAGGCCAACGTCCTCATCTCAGGAGGTACCGGCTCCGGCAAGACCACCCTGCTCAACGTCCTCTCTGGCTTCATCCCCGACCGAGAGCGCATCGTCACCATCGAGGACGCCGCCGAGCTTCAGCTTCGCCAGCGTCACGTCATCCCCCTCGAGGCGCGCCCCGCCAATCTCGAAGGCGCCGGCGCCATTCCCATCCGTCAGCTCGTCATCAACGCACTGCGCATGCGCCCCGACCGCATCGTCGTCGGCGAGTGCCGCGGTGCGGAGGCGCTCGACATGCTCCAGGCCATGAACACCGGCCACGACGGCTCGATGACCACGCTCCACGCCAACAGCCCGCGCGATGCGCTCGCCCGCATCGAGACCATGGTCCTCATGGCCGGCACCGACCTTCCCCACCGCGCCATCCGCGAGCAGATCGCCGCCGCCCTCGACGTCATCGTGCAGCAGGAGCGCATGCAGGACGGCGGCCGTCGCGTCATCGAGATCTCTGAAGTGCAGGGCATGGAGGGCGATGTCATCGTCCTCGAGCCGCTCTACCGCTTCGTGCACAAGGGCTTCGAGGGGCGGCGCATCGCCGGCCGTCTCGAGCCCCTCGGTGTCCGGCCCAAGCTCTCCAAGAAGCTCGAGCAGTACGGCGTCGCCCTGCCCGCCGGCATCTTTGAGCCCCGGCCCTCAGCGGCGTAAGGACGCACCCGGCAATGAGTCTCCAGCCGTTCGATGTGCTTCCCGCGGTTCTCGCCGCCGCCGGCGTCCTTATCTTCTGCGCCGGCGTCGCCACGCTCGGACGTCGCTACACACTGCACCGGCGCCTCCAGAGTCACGTTCAGGCCGGCAATCTGCCGTCCGCCTGGCACGCGCGTGGTCCTGGCGATGAAGGCCGTCTCGCCGGAGTCGCCGCCAGCTTCACCCATCGCCTGAGGCAGTCCCAGCTCGGCCTCCTTGTGCAGGCACGCCTTATCCGCGCCGGTGTCTCGCTCTCCGCGGAGCACTTCATCCGACTCCAGGCCCTCGCCGGCGGCATCGCTGCCCTCGCTGCCTACATCGCCGTCAGGGCCTCCGGCACGCCCATCCAGCTCCTCGCCGCTCTCCTTGTCGGCGCCCTCGGCTTTGGCGCCCCCCTCCTCGTCGTCGGTCAGCTCGAGAAGCGCAGACTGGGCGCCTTCGAAAAGCAGCTTCCCCAGGCCATCGACTCCATGGCCGGGACCCTGCAGGCCGGCTCCGCGCTTCCCCCCGCCATGGAGATCATCGGCCGTGAGATGCCCGCCCCCATCTCGATCGAGTTCCGCCGCGTCCTGCGTGAGATGGAGCTCGGCCTCTCCCTCCCAGATAGCCTCGCCAATCTCCAGGACCGCGTCCGCAGCGCAGACGTCGTCCTGCTCACCAGCGCCATCACCATCCAGCAGCGCGTCGGTGGCGACCTCGCCGGCATTCTCAAAGGCATCAGCCACACCATCCGCGAGCGCCTGCGCATCCGCAGCGAGATCAACGTCCTCACCGCTCAAGGCCGCTACTCCGCCTACATCATCACCGCCCTTCCCTTCCTCCTCTTTCTCTTTCTCTGGTTCACCAACCGCCCCTACGTCTCCCAGCTCTTCCTTCCCGGCGTCACGCAGTTGATGCTCATCGCCGGACTGACCGGCATCGTCCTCGGCTACGTGTCCATGAAAAAGATCATCACCATCGAGGTGTGACGTGCCCCCCTACGTATCGCCCTACGAAACGCTCGGCCTCTGGACCCACCTTGCCGGCCTCCTCGCCGCCGCTGGAGTCCTGCTCTTTGCCGTCGGCCTCCGCCTCCGCCTCGTCCACGCCGGCATTAGTGGGCGCTTTGACCTCCACGTCGCCCCCGCCCGCGGGTTCATCCGCCCCCGCGGCAGTGCGGCGTCCGCCCCCCGCCGCTTGTTTTCGCTGCTCAGCCCACTCCTGCCGCTCGTGCTTTGGCTCGCTGACGCCACCCAGGGCCTGCTCCCCAGGCGTCAGATCGATCGCATCCGCGCCAACCTCGCCCTCGCCGGCATGCCCTACAGCCGGCAGCTGTCGCAGTTCCTCGCCGCCAAGGCCATCCTCGCCATCGCACTCACCCTCGCCGTTGGCCTGTCCCAGGCGCGCGTCGGCGCCCCCGCCCCAAGAACCATCGTGGGGGCCCTCATGGCCGGCGCCGTCGGCTTCTACCTGCCCGGCGTCTGGCTCGGGCGCCGCATCGCCCGGCGCCGCCAGCTGATCGTCAAAGCCCTTCCGGACGCGCTCGACCTTCTCTCCATCAGCGTCAGCGCCGGCCTCGGCTTCGACGGTGCCATGCAGGAGGTCGTGCAGCGCTGGCACAACCCCCTCACCGAGGAATTCACCGCCGTCCTCCGCGACCTCAAGCTCGGCACCAGCCGCCGCGACGCGCTCCGTGACCTTGCCCGCCGTACCGGAGTCGAAGAGATCATCTCCTTCGTCGCCGCCGTCGTCCAGGCCGACGAGCTCGGCACCCCCATGAAGGACGTCCTCCACATCCAGGCCGAGCAGATGCGCCAGCGGCGCCGCCACAAGGCCGAAGAGTCCGCGCGCAAGGCCGTCATCAAGATGCTCGTCCCCATGGTCATGTTCATCTTCCCCTCGCTCTTCATCGTTCTCATCGGACCCGCCGTCCCCATGCTCGCCATGCTCAGAGGAGTGCGGTAGCTCCGGCCATGATCGACCGCCTTCTCCCCGCCGCCCTCTTCGCCCTCATGGCCGTCAACCGGGCCCAGCGACTGGGGCTCGCTTTCGCCGCCGGCGGCGGGAGCGCCGCGCTTCCCACCGCTGCCCTCGGCCGGTACGCCCTCCTCGGCTACGACGCTCTCGCCGCCCTCTTCCTCGCCGTCATCGCCTTGCTCTTCCTCGTCCGCAAGCCCTCCTTCCGCAAGCTCCCCGGCCTCCCCCCGCGACTGATCGCGCTCGCCGGCACGTACATCCTCCTCGCGCTCTCGGCCCAGCCCGTGACCGTCGATCACTGGGCCGTCGGCCTCGCCGCCGCGCTGCTCCTCGCCGCCGGCACCGCCGGCGCCGTCG
>DASTZM010000716.1:0-7477 GCA_035764305.1 Chloroflexota bacterium
CGCCCGCTCGGCTCGCTGCGCGCGCTCGGCCCCCGCTCTCCCCCGAGCCTAGCCGCCGTAGGCGTGGTAGAGGGAGCGGAAGTAGGCGAGGACGCGTTCCGGGTCGGGGGAGGGTGGGGCGCACTCGGCTAGGCAGTAGCCCTGGTAGTTGTTGGCTTTCAGGAACTTGAGCAGCTCGGGCCAGGGGTAGGACTCGTCGGTCAGGTCGTGGAGGTGGACCAGACCGATCCTCTCCTTGACCAGGTTGAAGTCGGAGGCGACCGAGCCATTCTGGTCGACGTCGAAGCGCGCGTTGGAGTTCCAGCACAGCCAGACGTTGGGGTGGGCGGTGACGTCGATCACTCGCTTCATGTCGACAGCGTCGCCGACGGAGCCGTGCATCTCGAGGCGGATCTGGACGCCGTTCTCGGCCGCTGCCGCGCCGCACTCGCGCAGGGCGAGGCCGATCTGCTCGAGCGTCTTGTCGCGCGGGATGCCTTTGTTCTCGTTGTGGCCGTTGGGGCGCACCTTGACGCCGCCGGCGCCGACGTCCTTCGCCAGCTCACAGGCGCGCTTGGTGCCCTCGACGTTCTGGCGCACGACGTTGGGATCGTCGGAGTGGTACTCGAACGTGCTCCCCAGCCCGACGAGCTCGACCGGCGACTCCGCGAAGCGGCGCTTAACGTCGGCGCGCTTGTCCTTCGGAAGCGAGATCTCGACGCCGTGGGCGTGCTCGGTGCGAAGCTCGACGCCCTGGTACTTGAGCGCGGTGAGCTTCTCGATCAGCGTCGGGACGTCCCAGTCCTTGCCCAGCTGGTAGGTGACGATGCCTAGTTTCATCGCCGCCATAGTAGCTATCATTCCGAGCGGCAATGGCAGATACACCGGCACCTCCTCCGACCGCCGGCGACCCGGCGCGCCCGCGCTACCTCGGTTTGTGGGTGTGCGGCACGCTGCTGGTCGTGCTGTTCGGGGGTGCGGGCGGGGTGATCGCCGACGTCGTCTACCGGCTGATCCAGGACGCGCTGGCGGGAGGCTAGACCGTCCCGCGCAGCGCCATCGACGCTTTGGTGAGCTGCATCAGCTGTTCGTCGAGCGTCGCCCGGACTTGCTCGGCGGGTCGCCCTCCCCAGTCGTAGAAGCCGCGCCCGTTCTCCAGTCCGAGGGCGCCCGAATCGACGATGCGCCGGAGGTGACCGAGCGCGACCGCGGCACCGTCGGGCGTGTCCAGCTCGGGCCAGAGGCGCGTCGCGACCTTGACGTGCATGGCCAGACCGTTGACGTCGCGCTGCTTGAGCGGCCCGGCGGTGATGAAGCGCGGCGCAAGCCCGTACTGCACGGCCGCGTCGATGTCCTCGGCCGTCGCGACTCCTTCAGCGAGCATGCGCACCGCCTCGCGCACGAGCGCGTGCTGGAGCCGGTTGATCAGGAAGCCGGGCTCGTCGCGCTGCATGAGAAGGGGCAAGCGTCCCAGGGCGCGCCAGAGGGCGACCGTCCGCTCGACGGTCTGGTCGGACGTTTCAGCGCCACGCACGACGTCGAGTGCGGGCACGACGTGGGCGGGCTGGACGAAGTGGGAGACGATGACCCGATCCCGATGCACGACCTCGCCCGCGAACTCGGCGATGGGCAGCGCGGAAGTGTTGCTGCTGAGGATGCCCGGCGGTGGCACGAGCTGGTCGAGCTGCCGGTAGAGGGTGCGCTTTGCCGGCGCGTCCTCGACAATCGACTCCTCGACGAAGCCGGCGCCTTCGACCGCTTCTTCGAGAGAAGTCGTGTAGTGCAGGCGGGCGAGTGCGACGTCGGCGGCGACCGGCAAGAGGCCGTGGCGCTCCAGGTCGCGGGCATAGCGCTCGACGCGCCGCCGCGATAGGTCGAGCGACTCCTGTCGCCGCGACGTAACGCCAACGCGTGCGACTCCCGTCGCAAGGATGAGGGCAATGCCCGTTCCCATCAGGCCGGCGCCGACGACGGCGGCGCGGTCGGGGAGCGGCTGGCTCGAGCTCGGCATGGGAGGCTGAGGGTACCGGCGCCGCGTTTGATGTGGTGTGCTGAAACAGGGCCGCCGGCTGCTGCGTCGGATGGTCCAGGTGGTCCCGCACCTGCCGCGCTACGACCGGCGCGCCGGCGGGCCGGTCGTCGCGCAGGCGATAGTGCTGCGCGAGACGCGGGCGCGCACAAGAGAAGTGGTGCTGGTGCTGCGGACGAGCCCGCGCGCGTGGGAGTTCCCGGGCGGCCAGGTGGAGCGCGGCGAGGCGCCCGAGCAGGCGGTGGTGCGCGAAACGCACGAGGAGACCGGGCTCGACGTCCGCGTCGAGCGGCTGCTGGGCTGGTACCGGCGGACCGGGTTCCGGCCGCACCGCTCGCCGGTGTACGTCTGCTCGCCGGTGGGGGGCGAGCTGCGCCGGAACTGGGAGTCGGTGCGCGTTCAATGGTTTTCGGTAGACGCGCTGCCGCGCGGCCTGTTCCCGTGGTACGCGCCGCTGATCCGTGACGCAGCGCGCGGCGTGACGCACGAAGTCGAGCAACGTCAGCACCTGGGCTGGCGCGCGGTGTGGGCGGCGATGCGGATCCACCTGCGCGGCGTACTGCGCCCGCGCTAGGGCGCGCCTGTTAAGGTAGGACGATGGCGGACAGCAGGCCGGACCCGCGGGACATCCGCAGCTTTGACGACCTGACGCAGCTCCCGGACGACATCCTGCGGCAGGTGGCGATGCGCGTCCACGTGATCGACCTGGCGTACGCGTTCGGCAAGCACGACGCGCTGCGCGACCGCCTGCTGGGCGCGGTGCGGCCCGAGCTGGCAAGCGAGATTCGGTCGGCGATCCGGGCCTCCGACTGGGCGAGCGAGCGCACCTCGCCGGATGACCAGACGCGCACGGCGCGCGCGCGCGTGATCGACGCGGTCAAGACCGAGCTGGGCCTGTAGCTCCGCCAGCTACCCGGCTCGCCGCCTGGCTCGTCGCCGCCCCTCGCAAGAGGCACAATCTGGCATGCCATCCAAGACCTACGGGGTCGCAATCATCGGCACGGGCCGCATCTCGGGCGCGCACGCGCGCGCGGCGCAGAACGTGGAAAACGCCCGGCTCGTCGTCGCGAGTGAGATCGACGAGGCGCGCGGCAAGGCGTTCGCCGAGAAGTGGAACGTCGAGGTCGTCAAGGACTACAAGGAGATCCTCAAGCGCGACGACGTGGACATCGTCGCGCTGACGCTGCCGCACTGGCTGCACATGCCGATCGGCGTGGAGGTCATGAACGCCGGCAAGCACGTCCTGGTCGAGAAGCCGATGGCCGACTCGGTCGAGGAGTGCGACATCATGATCGAGGCCGCGCGGCGGAACGGGGTCAAGCTGTTCACCGGGCACACGGAGCAGTTCCTGGCGCCCAACACGAAGGCGCGCCAGCTGATCGACTCGGGCGAGGTGGGCGACGTGGTGATGATCGCCGACTCCTGGTACAAAGCGTTCGCGCTGCACACGCGCCCGGCGTGGTTCCTGGACCGGGAGAAGGGCGGCGGGATGTGGTTGATGAACGGCGCGCACATGATCGACCGCATCACCTACATCTCGGGCAAGAACGTGAAGGCGGTGAAGGCGTTCGTGGGGACGCGCTACAACGACATCCAGGCCGACGACGCCGCGATGGCGTACCTGGAGCTGGAGGGCGGGGTGCCGGCGACGATCGCGCACACGGGCTACAAGGACAAGGCGGGCGCGGGTGTGGAGCAGAGCGGCGGCGAGATGATCATCTCCTGCACGGAGGCGATGCTCAAGGTAGACAACCGGCGGCGTCTGTTCCGTTCCGCGCCGGGCGGCAACCGCAACCAGGGGGAGTGGCAGGAAGTGGCGCTGGAGCCCGTGGAGACCGCGACGCTCGAGCTTCAGAAGCTGATCGAGAACATCGAGCGCAACGAGCCGGAGACGGTACGCGTCGAGCAGGCGAGACACATCGTGGAGGCGATGACGGCGTGTGAGGAGTCGTCGCAAACCGGCCGCGAAGTGGTGCTCTCCCGCTAGAATCGGCGACCGGCGAAGGGACCTACCGGACTCATGGGCTTTCTCAACCTGAGCGCCTGGCGCCCCGTCGGCGGACGGCGCGTCGCAGAGCGGCGCGCGCGCAGTGGGTTCGCTCAGCCGCCGAAGTACTACTACGACCACCTGCGCGACTTCCAGGCGATGGTCGATCGGTACTTCGAGGACCACGGCCAGCGCCCCAGCGACGTGGCCGAGCTGTACCTGTGGCAGCTGGAGCAGGAAGCCGCAGGTGACGACGACGCCGGGAACGCGCGCGCGCGTGACCTGGCCGATCTGTTCTCCTACTACGACATCGAGCCGAACTCGCTGCTGGCGATGGTGGCGATCCGTCCGGACCACGACCGCGTGGCGTCGGAGCTGCTGGAGGCGCTGCGGATCAAGCGCCGCCAGGGGCACCGCCCACCGATGAGGATCCCCATCGAAGTGGGACTCGCCTGATGACTGCCACCATCACGGCGCCGATCACGGCGACGGAATTCGCCGCGCGGCGCGACCGGCATTCGGACGACGCGCCGGTCGTGACGACGCGCTCCTACCTGAGCGGCGCGCTGTTCCCGACAGTCGAGGGGCTCTCGGATGCGCTGCGCGCGCTGCGCGGCGCGGGGCGGACCGAGGACGTGGTGGGTCTGGCGATCCCTCTGGAGGGGGATGACCCATCGGCGGGCATCGTGCGCGCTCGACTCGACCCGCCGCCCAGGCGCGGCTTCAACCTGGTCGAGTTCCTGGTGACGGCGATGGATCCACATCGGTCGGCGGGCGGCTGGAGCGCCGGCTGGGCGCCCGGGAAGAACAGCGGCCTAGCCGTGGAGCTGTTGGGCGACCTGACGCGCTGGCTGGTGGGCATCCAGCCGTTCCGCGTACCGGCCGGTCCCGACGCGGGGGACCAGGGTGGCGTGTGGATCCTTGGGCGGCCAAATCACGCCGCAGCGGTCGCCGGACTGCCAGGCGACTCGCGCGAGGGACCGACGGGCATGCTGGCGACGATCGGCGTGCCGCAGGCGATCGGGCTCCTGAGTGCCGAGCGACTCGCGGCGGGCGACTGCATCCTCACGACGTGCGAGACCGACGAGCGCCGCCAGCGCAGCGACGAGCGCATGATGCGTCGTGCGGGTGCGAGCTACGTCTTCGAGCCGGTGATCCTATCCAAGCAGTACGGCGAGCGGCAGGCGTGACGACGAATCCGGGACAGCGCGGGTCGGGGAGTGGACGCTTTCCGCCGGCGACGGTGCCGAGCGACCACCCCGCGGCGCGGCTTCCGCGCCGGCAGCTGAAGCTTCTGCGCCCCGGCATGGTGGTGCCGGGGGTAATCACCCGATTGATCCGGGGCGGTGCGCTGGTGGACATCCTGCTGGACAGCGGTGAGCCGGCCTTCGTGCCACTGACCGAGATACCGGCCAAGTCGATGGCGAAGGTCCGGGACCTGATCGAGAAGGGGACGCTCCAGGAGGTCCGCCTGATGCAGCTCGACCGGGCCAACGGCACGGCGACGGCGTCGCTGAAGGGGCTGATCGAGGAGCCCGACGAGAAACAGGAAGAGCCGCGCGGCGTACGGCGTCCGGTCCCCGCGCCGGAGCCGCCACCGGTCGTGAAGCAGGCGAAGCCGGCGCCGATGGGGCCGCCCAAGATCACCGCAAGCGAGCGCGCGAAGCGCCAGCAAGAAGAGATTCTGAAGAAGCTGCGCGGGGGCTAGCTCCGCCTAGCGCAAGACCTGCATCGGGTCGGCGGTGCGGATGACCGCGGTGCGCGCGTCGAGCTGAGTGGCGCCATCGCGGCGGAGGTAGCCGGCGAGCGAGGCTTCCTGGCCTTCGAGGACGCGCACTTCCCACTCATACGGCGGGTCGAGCTTCACCGGCGCGATCTTGCCCTTGCGGACGCGCTTGGCGGCGCGGCGGGCACCCTTGCGGATCCGCCTGCGCGCCTCGCCCGGTCCGAGCGAGATGGCGGACTCGATACCGGTGCCGGTCTTGGTCGCGACGCCGACTAGCTCGGGTACGAGCGCCTGCGCCTCGGCGACGGCCTTGTCGTCGCCCGAGAGGAACGCGACCGGCACGTCGAAGACGGTGCCGGCCATGTAGGCGCGCATGCCGAATTCTCCGATCGGCACGCCATTGAGCCGGTAGTGCTCAATCGTCTTGGACGAGTAGGTGTGCGCCAAGGGCGCCTCAGGAGTGCCCGCCATCGCGTGCTGGCCGACGAAGTAGACGGCGTCGAAGGTCTCGTCCAACCCGTAGGGGGCGCGCGTCGTGCGGTGGGGCAGCAGGCGCGCGCCGGCGTGGAAGCGCTCGTACACGATCCCGCCGCTGCCGTGCCCGTCCCAGACGACGACCTCGGCGTCGGGGTCGACCTCCAGGATGCCGTCGATGCAGGCGTTGACCTCGCCGGTCAGGATGCGCATCGCCTCGGCCTTGGCCGGCGTGTCGTCGACCCCGCGAGTCTGGTGGAAGCCGAAGACCATCGCCGCCCCCTCGAGGTCGGTGATGATGTGGATCTTGAGTGGCTTGCGCCTAGACGGCTTCTTCTTCAAGCTGCAGGGCGGAGAGTACCACCAGCCAGATGTCCTCCTGGCTCGGCTCCTCGCCCGCGGCGCGGCAGGCTGCCTTGTACGCCTCGACCGCGCTCAGAACCCAGGCGGAGCGCCTGTCGGTCTCGTGCCGCTCGATGCTGTCAAGCAGCTCGTCGATGGTCTGGTCGGCCGCGCCGGCCGTCTCGCGAAACACCCCGCCCTCCCGGTCCTCTCTGGAACTCTGACTTTGTGAATGCTATCACATGCACAAAGTCGGGTCAGGCAGCCGGTCTACACGGGAACGACGAGCGGCAAGACACCCACGCCGCGCCCCCGCCCCTCGGGGAGCGGACGTGACAGAATGCGGCCGCCGACGACGCCCGTGGCGACCGGGTAGCCACGCGAATCCGAGTCCGCAGTCCAGGTGAAGGTCTGGCGCAGCAGCCATTCACCGGTCCGCGCGGAGTGGTCGGAGACCAACCACTCATAGAGCGCAGCGCCGGCAATCGCGGAGCGCGACCCGCTGGGCAGCATGTCGTCGAGGCGAGTCAGCAGCGCGTGGCATGCGTCGCGCGTCGCACCCGGACTACCGGGCATCAGTCCTGGTCGATAGGCCACCTCGCCGGCGTCGAGTCCGGCGGAGCTGGGGACGTCAGCCAACCGCCAGCCCTGCGTGCGCAGCGCTTCCCTGGTCGCTTCAGAGAAGCGGCTCACTTGGTCGCGGTGCGCGCCTCTTCTTCCAGTGCGCGGAGCCGGTCGAACTGGCGGGTGCGACGGTAGAAGGCCCAGCGCTTGTTGCGCGCGATGGCGGCGTTGTATTCGGGCCAGGTGGCGGGCATATCCGGCTCTACCTTGGCCGGCGCCACGGCGCGCGCCGCGTCACCCATGCCACTCAAGCGGTCGGACCAGCTGGTGAACTTGACCGAGCCCCAGACCACCAGGACGAGCGCGCCGATGGCGC
>DASTZM010000717.1:0-10926 GCA_035764305.1 Chloroflexota bacterium
AGCGCGACCGACCGATCCTGATTCACCCTGTTGCGTTTCCGGAGCCGGTCTACTCGGCGGCAGTGGAGGCGAAGTCGCGCCAGGATCAGGACCGCATGGGCCCGGCGCTGCAGCGCATCCAGGAAGAGGACCCGTCGATCCACGTGCGTCGCGACGCCGAGACAGGGCAGACCGTGATCTCTGGCATGGGAGACAGCCACGTCGAGATCACCGTCGAGCGCATCAAGCGCAAGTTCGGCGCCGAGATGGCCGTCCAACCGCTGCGCGTGCCGTACCGTGAGACGCTCCGCGCGAAGGCGACCGCGGAGGGACGCTTCGTGCGCCAGACCGGTGGTCATGGCCAGTACGGCGTCTGCTCGATCGAGCTCGAGCCGCTGCCCCGCGGCTCGGGTTACGAGTTCGCCGACAAGATCGTGGGCGGCGTCGTCTCCCACTCCTTCCGGCCGGCCGTCGACAAGGGAATCCAAGAGGCGATGGCCGAGGGCGTGATCGCTGGCTACCCCTTGGTCGACGTCCGGGCGACGCTCTTCGACGGCAAGGAGCACGCCGTCGACAGCTCGGAGATGGCGTTCAAGATCGCGGGCTCGATGGCGTTCAAGTCGGCCGCCGAGAAGGCGGGCGTGGTCCTGCTGGAGCCGGTGGTCAAGGTGGAGGTGACCGTGCCTGACCAGTACACCGGCGACATCATGGGCGATCTCTCGACCAAGCGTGGGCGCGTGCACGGCATGAACCCGACCGGCACGGGGGCGACGACGATCGAGGCAGAGGTCCCGATGGCCGAGATGGTGCGCTACGCGACCGACCTACGCTCGATGACGCAGGGACGCGGGCGATTCAAGATGCAGTTCGATCACTACGAGGAAGTGCCGGCAAACGTGGCACAGAAGGTGATCGAGCAAAGCCGCAAGGACAAGTGACGACCACGCTCGCTCTCGCGAAGACCGCGTTCGACGTCCTGCAGGAGCGCGGCTTCGTCTACCAGTGCTCCGACGAGGCCGGGCTGCGCAAGCACCTGGCTGGAGGACCGATCTCGGTCTACTGTGGCTTCGATCCCACCGCAGCGTCGATGCACATCGGCCACCTGGTGCAGGTCATGGGCCTGGCCCACTTCCAGCGCGCCGGCAACCGGCCGATCGCGCTTGTCGGCGGCGGAACTGCGATGATCGGCGACCCGACCGACAAGACCTCCGCGCGGCGCATCATGCCGGTGGAGGAGCTGGACGCCAACGCCGCGGCGATCAAACGCCAGCTCTCGCGGTTCCTCGACTTTTCCGAGACGTCCGAGCATCCCGACGGCGCTGCGATCATGGCCGACAACGCCGAATGGCTGCGTCGCCTGAACTACATCGAATTCCTACGCGACTACGGCCGCTACTTCTCCGTGAACGAGATGCTTCGCATGGAGACGTACCGGACACGGTTGGAGACCGGCCTCTCGTTCCTGGAGTTCAACTACGCGTTGCTGCAGGGGTACGACTTCCTGGAGCTGTACCGGCGCCACGGCTGTACGCTGCAGATCGGCGGCAGCGACCAGTGGTCCAACATGCTCGCCGGGGCGGACCTGATCCGCAAGTGCGAGGGCGCGGAGACGTACGTCCTGACGCACCATTTGATCACCGACGCCAGCGGCGAGAAGATGGGCAAGACGTCCGCCTCCGGTCAGTTGTGGCTCGACCCGCAGCTCACGTCTCCTTTCGACTACTTCCAATTCTGGGTGAACGTCGACGACGCCGACGTCGCGCGTATGTTGGCCATCTTCACGTTCCTCCCGATCGAGGAGATCCGGGACCTCACAGCCGCGATGGGGGAGGCGCTGCGCCCCGCGAAGCAGCGTCTGGCGTACGAAGCCACCGCGCTCGTTCACAGTGAGGCGGAAGCCAATCGGGCGCAGGCGGCGGCGCGCCGGCTCTTCGGCGGCGCGAGCCTTGAGGAGATCGCCGCCGCGGACGACGTACCCAGCATCGCCGTCGAGCGGGGCCGCCTGGCCGCCGGAGTCGGTGCCGCCGACCTGCTCGTCGAGGCAGGCTTGGCCGACTCAAAGGGCGCCGCGCGCCGGCTAATCGAGCAGGGCGGCGCCTACCTCAACAAGGAGCGGCTCGCGCTGCGCCCGGTGACAGAGCAGGACCTGATCGAAGGCGCGCTCGTTCTCCAAGCCGGACGCAAGCGCTTCGTGCGAGTCGTCGCCGCGTAGCGTTGCAGCCCAGCCTCGACGCCTTCTTCATCGTCGATAAGCCGCGCGGCCCGACGTCCCACGACGTCGTCGCGCGGCTGAGGCGCGCATCCGGCGTGCGACGCATCGGCCATGCGGGCACACTCGATCCGCTCGCCACGGGTGTACTCGTCGTCGCGATTGGGCGCGCCACCCGACTGCTCGAGTACGTCGCCGGGGACGACAAAGCGTACGTTGCCGACGTGGCCTTCGGCGTCGAGACCGACAGCTACGACGCCGAAGGTCACGTCGTCGCCCGCACGGACGCGTCTGGACTCACTGCCCCGCGGATCGTGGACACGCTCGGCGCGTTCCGCGGCCACCTCGAGCAGCGCCCGCCCGCCCATTCGGCCATCAGCGTGGGTGGCAAGCGGCTGTACGAGCTAGCGCGCGCGGGCAGGCCCGTCGAGGCGCCGCTCCGAAGCGTCTTCGTCCGCACGATCGAGCTGCGCGCCTGGGATCCGCCCGTGGCGACGCTCTTCGTTGAGTGTTCCAAGGGGACGTACGTCCGCAGCCTGGCGCACGATCTCGGCCGTGCGGTGGGGACCGGCGCGCACCTGAGCGGGCTGCGCCGCACGCGTTCGGGCGCGTTCACGATCGAGCGCGCCATCCCGCTCGATGCACTCGAGGCGCGGTTGCGCGAAGGCACCTGGCGCACCGTGGCCATCCCGCTCGATGACGCGGTGGGACACCTCCCGGCGCTAGAACTGTCGACTGAGTCGACCAAACAACTCGTGAATGGCGTGCCGGTGCTTCGCACTGACGATCGGGTGTTGCCCGTGGGTACACTCCTCCGCGCCGTCGATGTCCACGGCAGGCTTGTCGCCGTCGTGGAGCTAGTCGAGCGTGACGGCGCCCCCCACTACCGCCCGGTGAAGGTGCTCTCCACCGACGCATCCGACGCATCCGCCGGAACCCACGATCCCTATGCGGCGGAGGAGTGAGGTGCGCGTCCGTCACGCTCCCGATGCGCTGCCCCCTTCGGTCCCGCCCGAGGTCGTCGCGACCATCGGCAACTTCGACGGCGTGCACCTCGGGCACCGTGCACTCCTCAACTGTGTCACGCGTCGTGCCGCCGAGCGAGGCGTGCAAAGCGCTGTCGTGACCTTCGACCCGCACCCCCGGCGCGTGCTGCGTCCCGACGCCGCGTTTGGACTCCTGAGCACGCTCGACGAGCGCCTCTCGCTCTTCGAGGCGCTCGGAGTCGATCACGTCCTGGTGTGGCGATTCGACGACGCACTCCGTGCGTTGGAGCCGGAGCAGTTCCTGGACTCACTCGCGCATTACGTCACGCTTCGGCTGTTGGTGCACGGCCCGGGCTTCGCCCTGGGGCGTGCGCGGCGCGGCACGACGGACGTGCTCGCGGAACTCGGTCGCACGCGGGGCTTCTCCTTGGAAGAGGTGGCGCTCCGGTCACTCACGGACTCGAGTGATCCGATCACCAGCACCGCGGTGCGCACCGCGGTCGAGACCGGACGGGTCGAAGACGCTGAACGTGCACTGGGGCGGGCGCCGGCACTTGCCGGCACCGTCGTCGAGGGGGAGAAGATCGGCCGCACCCTCGGGTTCCCCACTGCCAACCTTGCATTCGATGTTCCGCTGGCCGTCCCAGCGGACGGCGTCTACGCTGCCTGGGCGGAGCTGGATCCCTTCACGTCCCGTGCACGCCGGCTCCCCGCTGCGGTAAGTATCGGCGAGCGCCCCACCTTTGATGGGAAGCGCCGTGTCGTCGAGGCTTATCTGCTCTCCTTCGACGGCGACCTCTACGGAAAGACGCTGCGCCTGCACTTCGTGCGGCGCCTTCGTGGCCAGGAGAAGTTCGACTCCGTTGACGCGCTGATCAGCCAGATGCGTCGGGACGTGGCGGCCGTAGATGCCGCTCTACGACGGGCAGCAGCGCGGCCCGCGCATCAGCAATCGTTGCTGGCGCCTTGAAGTTGCAGCCGGCGGCGCGCATGTGCCCACCGCCGCCGAACTCCGCCGCGAGCGCGGCCACGTCGACCGTCTGGGAGCGGAAGCCGACGTAGACGTTGCCGTCCGCCCCCTCCTCGATCTGAAACCCGACCATGACGCCCTCGATACTGCCTGCGAAGCCGGAGAGGCCGCCGCTGTCTGCCCCCGCGCCCGCCGACTCGACCATCTCCCGCGTCACCTCGAGCCAGGCGATACGTCCCTCCGCCGCGAATTGGAGCGTCCCAAGCGCCCGACTCCACAGCAGCGCGCTGGCCCGCGGCCGCTGCCGGAACAGCTGGAACGCCAATCCCGAGAGCGACGCACCGGCTTCGACGAGTGACGCCGCGACGCGCAGCGTGCGCGGCGTCGTGCTCTCCGTCTGGAACGACAGCGAGTCGGTCATCAGACCCGCCAGCAGGCACGTCGCCGCTTCGCCGGTCGGCACCACGCCCATTTGCTCAAGCAGCAGCGTCAGCACCTCCGTCGTCGAGGCCGCGCTCGGGTCGACCAGGCTCACCTCGCCGAAGTGGGCGTTCGTGACGTGGTGGTCGACGTCGAGCAGCGGCAGCGCCGCGAAGAGGTCCTTGTTCGTCTCGTACAGCGTGCCAAGCCGGTCGAGGCTCGAAGCATCGACGACGACGCCCAGATCCCACGGCAAGGGCCGATCGGCCGCGTAGAGCGGCGCCAGGTCCTGGACGATCGTCCCCGCGCCCGGCAGCTTTGCCAGGTTGTTCTCGGGCGCGTCCGCGCACGCGAGCGTGACCTGCTTTCCAAGCCCCTCGAGCGCCCGGCCGAGTCCGAGCAGAGAGCCGATGGCGTCGCCGTCCGGCTTGCGATGCGAGCAGACCAGAATCCGCTCCGCGCCGCGCAGCAGCCCCGCAGCACCGTCCCACTCGTTCACGCGTCCGGCTCCACCGGCTCAGAAGCCGTGGGAATGTCCAGTTTGTTGATGAGGTGCAGCACGCGGTCCCCTTCTTCGATGCTGCGGTCCAGGACGAACTGCAGCTCGGGCACGTGCCGAATGGTCAGCTCGTCGCCCAACTTGGAGCGCAGGAAGCCGCGCGCGTGCTCCAGCGCGCGGATCGTCGCCTTCCGTTCGTCCTCGCTGCCCATGACCGAGATGAACACCCGCGCCAGCGACGCGTCTTGTGTCACCTGGACTCGCGCGACTGAGACCAGCCCCGCCACCCGCGGGTCCTTCATCCCCCGGATGAGCTCACTCAGGATCTGCTCGATGAGTGAGTCCAGCCGTTGGCGGCGACGCGGGTTCGGCATCGTGAGAGAGCGCGGAAGCGCTTACGCGCGCTCGCGCCCAAACACCTCGATGACGTCGCCTTCGCGCGGATCGGGCCAGTTCTCCAGCCCCATCCCGCACTCGTAGCCGGCGTTCACCTCGCGCACGTCGTCCTTGAATCGCTTGAGCGTCGCGACCCGGCCGTTGTAGACCACCTGGCCGTCTCGAGAGACGCGCGCGCCGGCGCCACGCGTGACCTGCCCGTCGCGCACGTAGCACCCCACGATGGCTTGCCCACGACCCGAGCGAACGACCAGACGTACCTCGGCGTGACCGTAGACAACTTCGCGGAACGTCGGCTCGATCAGCCCGCGCAGCGCGGTCTCGATGTCGTCGAGTAGGTTGTAGATGATCTGGTACTCGCGGATCTCGACACCCGACTTATCCGCGTAGCTCTTGACACCGCTGTCGGGCTTGACGTTGAAGGCCACGATGATCGCCCTGGACGCCAGCGCCAGGTTGACGTCGTCCTGTGTTGGCGCGCCCACGGCGTCGAAGATCACGCTCACCTTCGTCCCCGCGACCGCGTCGTTGACCTTCGCCAGCGCGCCGCGGATCGCCTCCACCGAGCCCTGCACGTCCGCCTTCAGGATGACGTTGAGCTCCTTGGTTTCGCCGGACGAGATCTGGGATAGGATGTCCTCCAGGCTCATCCTCCCCTGTCCGTCGGTGGGGCTTCCGGTCCGTTCCTCGATCAGGGCTCGCATGGCGCGTTCGTTGGGCACCACCGTCAGCCGGTCGCCCGCCGACGGCACTGCCTCTAGCCCGGTCACCTCGACCGGCGACGAAGGGCCGGCGTCCTTGACGCGCTCGCCCCGGAAGTTCGTCATGGCGCGCACGCGCCCCGCCACCTTGTCCACCACGACGAAGTCACCCGTGCGGAGCGTGCCGTTCTGCACCAACACCGTCGCCACAGGGCCACGACTGCGGTCCAGCTTCGCCTCCACCACCGCGCCCACGGCCGGGCGGTTCGGATTGGCTTTCGGCTCCTCTAGGTCGGAGACCAGCAGGATCAGCTCCAGCAGCTCGTCGATCCCCAGGCCCTGCAGCGCCGAGACCTGGACGGTCTCGATGTCGCCGCCCCAGCCCTGGACGAAGACGCCATTCTCCGAGAGCTGCTGCTTGACGCGATCCGGGTTGGCGTTCGGCCGGTCGACCTTGTTGATCGCGACGATAAACGGCACCCCAGCAGCGCGGGCGTGCGAGATCGACTCGACCGTCTGCGGCATGACGCCGTCATCCGCCGCGACGACGATGATCGCCACGTCGGTGACCTGAGCGCCGCGCGCGCGCATCTCGGTGAAAGCGGCGTGGCCCGGGGTGTCAATGAACGTGATCAGGCGACCCTGGTGCTCCACCTGGTAGGCGCCAATATGCTGCGTAATGCCACCCGCCTCGCCCTCGGCGACGCGTGTCTGACGAATCGCGTCCAGGAGCGATGTCTTGCCGTGGTCGACGTGCCCCATGATCGTGACAACCGGCGGGCGCGCCTCCAGACTCTCCTCGTCCTCGTCCAGGACGTGCCGCTCCATCGCGGTCTTGCTCGCGGCCGGGACCTCGTCGTCCGCCTCCTCGGGCTCGAGTACTTCGATGCCTAGCTCTTCCGCGACCATCACCGCGGTTTCATAGTCCAGCGCGCTGTTGACCGTCGCCGGTCGTCCCTTGAGCAGCAGCGTCTTGAGGATCTGCGTCGCCGGAACGCCGAGCAGCTCGGCCAGTTCGGCCAGCGTTGCGCCGCGCTCCGGGATGATTGCCTCGCGCGTCGCCGTCGCGACGCCGCTGTTCTGGTTGAGCGTAGGATCGGTCAGGACAGGTCGCCGCCGTCTGCCACCGGGCCGCCGGCCGCGATAGCCGCCCCCTCGATACCGGGTCATGCCTGTGTCACCTTGCTTTCGTCACTCGTCTCTGTGGGCAATCCGTCGCGGTAGGACGTCAGCGCCGCCTGATCCGCCTCCGAGATCTCGGTCTTCAGCGCGTGCTGGAGCGCTTTGCGGCGTAGCGCCAGGTCCCAGCACGCGCGACTCGCGTGAAGGTAGGCGCCTCGCCCGTTACGCTTTCCCGTCGGGTCGACTTGCACCGCCCCCTCCGGTGTGCGCACGACGCGGACCAGGCCGCGCTTGCCTTCTACCTGTCGGCAGGCGACGCACGTACGTTGTGGCACGCGCCGCGGGCGAACGCCCCCCGGCCGTCCCGCCTGCGGGCGTCGCTTCGCTGCCACGAATCTTACCCCGCTGATACGGGGCTCTCGGGCGCGTCAGGCGCGGCGGGCGCGGCGGGCGCGGCAGAGGCGGCAGACGCGGGCTGATCGGGTTTTGCCGCTGCCGGCGGCGAGCCCTCGACCTGCCCGTTAGTGCTGCTGTTAGCGCTTTCGGCCACCTGAGCAGCCTCGGCCCCTTCCGGCACCTCCCCCGGCAGGTCCTCCGGGTGCTCGGGGCCCGCCGATTCGACCGTCTCGCGCGGCGAGGCGTCGCTCTTGATGTCCACGCGCCAGCCCGTCAGGCGTGCGGCCAGGCGAGCATTCTGTCCCTCCTTGCCGATCGCCAGCGAGAGCTGCGAGTCGGGCACTGTCACCGACGCCGTCTTGGTCGCCTCGTCCAGCTGGACGTTGAGCACCCGTGCCGGACTGAGCGCCGCTGCGACGAAGCGCGCGGAGTCCTCCTGCCAGGGGATGATGTCGATCCGCTCCCCCGCCAGTTCGTTCACGATGTTCTGAATGCGCATGCCCCGCTGGCCGACGCACGCCCCCACCGGGTCCAGCCCCGACTGGCGCGACCACACTGCAACCTTGGAGCGGGAGCCCGGCTCGCGCGCGATGGCGCGGATCTCGACGACGCCGTTGTAGATCTCCGGAATCTCCAGCTCCATCAGCCGGCGCACGAAGTTGCGGTGCGCGCGCGAGACGATCAGCATCGGTCCCTTCAGCGCGCGGTTGACCTCCAGCAGGTATACGCGGATGCGCTGCCCCATGCGGTGTCGCTCGGACCCCACCTGCTCGCTCGGCGGCAGAAGCGCCTCCGCCTTGCCGCCCGAGCCCGTCTCCAGCACCATGCCGCGCGGGTCGATTCGCCGGACGACTCCGGTGATGATGTCCCCCTCCCGGTCGATGAACTCCTGATAGACGTGGTCGCGCTCCGCCTCACGGATGCGCTGGAGGATGACCTGCTTGGCTGTCTGCGCACCAATACGCCCGAAGTTGGGCGGCGTGACGTCGCGCTCTACCTGGCCGCCGATCCGGGCATTCGGGTCCAGCTTTCGCGCGTCCTCGAGCGAGATCTGAAGGACGGGATCCTCCACCACTTCCACGACGTCGCGCACCTCGAACACCTTCGAGGCGCCGCTGTCGCGCTCCATCCGGACGACGATGTTCTTCTCTTCGTTGCCCGCGAAGTCCTTCTTGTAGGCGGCGGCCATCGCGGCCTCCACCATCTCGATCAGCTCGTCCTTCTGGAGACCCTTCTCCGCCGTGATCTGGGCAAGGGACGCGGAAAAGTCGCTGCGCATCGTTGCCTCCCTTTCTCTGTCTCCAGCAAAAAGAAAAGTGGGACGAGTCCCACTTCTCACACCGCGCACGAATGTCCGGCCTCCCGGACGAACGCTTAACTCTGGTTGGTCAGTATATCACCGGCTAGGCGGCGCATCTGAGAAGATGCGTCCCTGGACGCGGTAGCGCTCCACAGTCTCCACAATCACCTTGTTGTGGATGTTGGACGCCAGACTCATCGTTAGGAACGGGAGCGCCAGCGCGGCCGACCAGGGCGGCGCGCTCACCAGCAGCAAGAGCAGGTTGACGACTGTCATCGCCAGCGTCAGTCCCAGGTTATCTATCACTAAGAACAGGGAGTTGCGCGCGGCTCGCAGCACACCCTGGTCGAGCTCGACCAGAAGGCTGAACAGGTAGCCCTGGATCGCCAACCAGATCAGGAGTAGGTAGCCAAATACGAGGCTCAGCAGCTTGACCGGCACGCCCTCGAGTGACCAGTAGAACGCGACGTTCAGCACCAGCAGCGCACCCGCGGCGGCATCCAGCGCGGCCATGCCCCACCCACGCCAGAAGTACGTCCGGAAGGCCGGCACGAAGCGTCCGATCTCCAACAGCTCGCCGTTGGCCAGGCGGTTGGTGACGTGGTAGATCGCCGCCGTCCCCGGCCCCGCTAGCGCTAGCGTGAGCGCGACGGCGGGCACGATCCAGACGTTCAGCACCAGCTCTCGCCAGGAGGAAAGCCCAGCCAGTAGCTGTGCGATCCCGAACGCCAGGAAGAGCGCCGGAAGCGCCGTGGCGAACCACATCAGGTTCAGCAGCACCATGCGCGGCAGGTCGAAGAAGAACTCGGCCGCCGCGGCGCGGACCGACCGGAGCGCGAGCATCACTCGACCTCAGCGCGCGGCGGTGCGCCGGGCGCTGGCGGGCGCCAGCGCCTCCGGCGCGGGCTCACTCTCCATCCGCACGCCCTCGCTCGGCGCCGGGTGGAGGAAGCGGCGCGTTCCCGCCCTCTCCAGCGCCGGCACGAGCGTGTCGGGCTCGGGATGTAGCGCGATGATCGTCCCGCCCTGCCCGGCGCCGGCCAGCTTTGCGCCGTACGCCCCCGCCTTCAACGCCGCCTCAATCAGCCGCTCGTTCTCCGGGCCCGACCCGCCGAGACGCCGCTGGATGTCGTGGTTCTCGTTCATCAGCTCGCCCAGCAGCTTCCAATCCCGCCCCAGCAGCGCCTTCTTCCCTTCGCGCGCCAGCTTGCCGACGTGGACGTACGCCTCCACCACCTCGCGGTCGCCCTCCAGCCATCGCTCGCGAATCGGCTTGTGAACCGCCCCTGAGTGGTGCGCTACTCCCGTGTTGGCCAGGATGAACGGCAGCTCGGGCACGTGCGGCGTCAGCGGCTCCACCGTCGCGAACGGCTCGCTGAGCACCTCGCGGTAGAACTCCTTGTCCCTGAAGTCCATGTAGTTCACGCCGCCGAAGGTAGCCATGTACTGGTCCTGGTAGCCGCACACGACGCCCATGTAGTTCAGCTCGATCGACCGGGCCAGCTCGGCGAAGTGGTGGCGCCCGTACTCGACGCCCTGAAACATGGTCACCGCGCGCAGCGCCGCCGCCACCATTGCGGTAGACCCCGACAGGCCCGAGGCGAACGGCAGCTCCGTCCAGCAGTTCAGGTGCGCCTTGAGCCGGAAGTAGCGCTGGTGGGCGATCACCGAGCGCAGGATGTCGCAGTGGTCGCCCTTGATCTGCAGGTCCGACCGCGCGCGGATCTCGACCTGGCCAGTATCCGACTCGAGCAGCAGCGTCGGGTGCGGCTCGATGCTGACGTAGGCCCGCTCGCGCGTCGAGCACGAGATGACGCTCCCGCCGTACATGTCGGTCGGGTTGCCGACGATGCCGCACCGACCCGGCGCGGAGAAGATCAGCCGATCTGGTCTGCTTTCCAAACTAACAACCGAGCACCCGCGCAGCGGGAGCGCAGGGCGTTAGTGG
>DASTZM010000718.1:0-7143 GCA_035764305.1 Chloroflexota bacterium
GCTGATCGGCGACAAGCCGGGGCTGTTCGAGGACAAAGCGCTGATCAAACCCCCCAAGATTGGGCGCGAGAAGCCGTGGCACCAGGACCATGCCTACTGGAACCTGCCGCTCGACGCGAAGGTGGTGACGGTGTGGATCGCCCTGGACGAAGCGACCGTCGAGAACGGGTGCCTGTTCGTCATCCCGGGTAGCCACCGCGAGGGGCCGGTGGTCCACTTCAGGCGCCGCGACTGGCAGATCTGCGACGACCAGGTGCAGACCGGGCGCGTCGTCGCCGCGCCGCTCAAGCCGGGTGGAGCGCTCCTGTTCGACAGCTACCTCCAGCACGGCACCCCGGCGAACGACTCCCCCAAGCGCCGCCGCGCGCTGCAGTTCGTCTACGTGCCATCCACCGCGGGCCGCATCACGCCCGCGGAGCGCCTGGCGGTCTTCGGCGCGGAAGGCAAAGACGTCACCTGCTGAGTGGGTTCGCGCTTCAGGTCAGGCAGGGAGGGAGTCTGACCAGGTGGGAAGCAGCGCCTCGAACTCTTCCCGCACGAGCCCGAACACCAAGGTGTCTCGCAGCTGGCCGTCGGTCGTGACGGCGTCGCGGCGCAAGGTGCCCTCCAGCACGTAGCCGCAGCGCTCGGCAACCGCGCGGCTGCGCGTGTTGCGCGAGTCGCAGCGAATCTCGACCCGGTTCGCATCGAGCACCTCGAACGCCGCGCGGGTGAGGACCTGTACCGCTTCGGTCATGTAGCCGTGCCCGACCGCCGACGTGCGCAGCCAGTAGCCGATCTCCAGCTTGGGCACGCGCCAGTCCGGGTCGTGAAAACCGCTGCCGCCGAGGTAGCGTCCCGTGGAGCGGTCCCAGACGCCGGCGTTCATGTTCTCGCGCAGCAGCCAGCGGGCCCGCGAGCGGACGCAGAAGTCGACCGACTCCTCGAGCGTCTGGTGGGTGTTCCACCACGGCATCCATGGCCGCAGCGACTCACGCGATTCCTCGACTGCGTCCTTGAGTGCGGCGGCGTCGTCCGGGGCGTAGGGACGGAGCACAACGCGCCGTCCATGAAGCTCCTCCGGGAACTCGATGGTTGTCGGCAGGCGCTGAGCGGGCGCAGGAGTCATGGCGCGCAACGGTACAGCACTGTCCGTCCCCGCTGGTAACCGCGCCCGCGTAAGCAGCTCGGCTCAGCGGATGGCGATCCGCCCGCGCATCCCCTGGGCGGCGTGGTCGGCGATGCGGCAGTAGAAGTCGAAGGTCGTCCCGCGGCTGGCTGCGGTGAAGACGATTGACGCGGAGCGCCCCGGCTCGACGCGTACGTCGGCGTTCTTGTCCTGGCCGGTGGTCGTGAACGTGTGGGGGGAGTCGGTGTCGTTCACGAAGTAGACGAAGCGCGGGCGCCCCGCCAGCGCGCGGATCTGCGCCGGCTGGAAGCCGTACGCGCAACTGTCCTTCCCACTGGGCGTGATGTTGGCGCACACCATGGCCACCGTGAGCTGCTGGTCCGGGCCGTAGGCGGCGATCTCTCCGAGCGCGACGCCGTCTTTCGGGACTGTTCCGGTGCCACCGATGGAGGTGGCGCCCGGGCCCGGCGTGCCGTGGGTGGAGAGGACCCGCAGCCGCAGGCGGCGCGCCGAGACGACCTCGGGCTGGGGCTGCGTGCCGGTCGCCTGCTCACCGCCGCGTGCCACCCGATCCAGCGTGAGCCCCATCGCCTGCGTCTGGACGATGGTGAACCACTGCTGCTCCTCGGTAGGTTCGAGGCGCGCGGCGCGGTCCAGCGTGAGCGGCGTGAAGTCGTTCCCCTCGGCCGAGGGTGAGGCGAGCAGCTCGAAGTCGCGGACCCACGCACCGCGCGGCGCGGTGGGCTCCTGCCAGAGCGCGATCCGCTGGATCGGGACCGCACCTTCGGCGCGCACTTCGATCTCGATCGTGAGCGGCAGGGACATGTCGGTACCCCGCCAGCCGGCGACGCACTCGTCGATCATGGACGCGAGTGCGGGGTCTCCCTCCGGGTTAGGAGCGGCGGCCGAGGGCGTGAGCAGTCGCACCGCGGCGCGGTTGGGGTACGCCAGCACGTTGATCGCGTCGTCCGGCGCCGGCGCCCCGATGGCGCCGATGCTGCGGATCCGGCTCAGCTCGCCGCACGAGGTCGCACGCTCGGCGATGGCCTGGGCGGGCGCGGCGGCGCCGAAGCGGCGCGCGGCGAGGAAGTAGCCCGCGGTGGAGACGACGAGCAGGAGGATAGCGCCGGCGAGCGAGATGGTGACGATGCGGGCGCGGCGCGCGGCGACGGCGACGCGGTGCTCGATCGATTGCTCATACGCCTCACGCTGGGCGTCCTCGTGGTTGAGCCGGACGCAGCGCGCGCAGAACCAGTCGCGCGTCCCATCGGCCCGGCGGTCGGTGGGGGTGAGGCACTCAGGGCAGAACGGCAGCTCGCACCGGTCGCAGCGCCCGTCGGCGGGCCGGTGCGGATGCTCCTGGCAGCGCGCGCCCTGGCGGGCATAGATGGCAGCCACGCCCGCAGTCTCCACGCGCCAGCATATATCAACCTCCGACCCATGTCCAGCGCACGCTGGCTGGTTGATTCAGAGGGCAGTTGGACCTACACTGGTCGCAGCAGTGCGCTTCCTGTAGGCAGGAGCAGCCAGAAAGCTCCGTCGCTCCGCACGTCCCGGCCGGGCATCTTCCGGTGGGGCTCGCGGTAGCGCGCACTTCACCTGGGGCGCCTGGGGCCGAGCACCCCCTTCCTTCTCACGTTCCGCGGGTCATCACGTCATGCCGCCTGTCACCGAGAAGGAGCCACCGCTTAATGCCCACCGCAGATGCACCAGGACGTGGGCTGATCCACGCCCCAACCGAAAATGGAACCTTCAGGCAGCTCGAGCTGCTGAAGCGCAGCCAGCCCGCGCGGCGCCGCGCCCGGGAGTTCTTCGTGGAAGGAGTGAAGTCCATCGACCGCGCCCGCGAGACGGGGTGGCCGGTCCGCTCGCTGGTCTACGCCGCCGGCACGCCCCTGAGCGCGTGGGCGCAGCGCACGCTGTCGGCGCTCCCCAGCGCCCAGCGGATCGCGCTGTCGAAGCCGCTGATGGCGCGACTCAGCGACAAGAACGTGCCGTCAGAGCTTGTCGCGATCGTGGACATGCCGCCGGACAACTCGCAGCGCATCGGCCTGAGTCGCGCCGGGCTGGCGGTTGTGCTCGACCGGCCTTCGAGTCCGGGCAATCTGGGTTCAATTGTGCGGTCGTGCCACGCACTGGGCGCTGACGGGCTACTCGTCACCGGGCACGGCACGGATCTCTACAACCCGCTGACGGTGCGGGCAAGCATGGGGTCGTTGTTCTCCCTCCCAGTGGTGCGATTAGGGTCCCACAGGGAGGTGGGGCGTTGGGTAGGGGATGTGGCGTCCTCCCGGCAGGCGTCCGGAAAGGCACACACGCCGAGGATCCAGGTGGTCGGGGCCAGCGTGGACGCGCTGCTGCCGCCCGACGCGGTGGACCTGACGCAGCCAACGGTGCTGGTCCTCGGGAACGAGGCGGAAGGACTCGCGGACGGCTACCGCGAGCTGTGCGACGTGCTGGTACGCATCCCCATGCGCCCGGACACCGACTCGATCAACATTGCGTGCGCAGCGGCGGTGCTGCTGTATGAGGTAGACCGCCAGCGGCGCCGGGCACGGGGCCATCGTGACGTCCGTGAGGTCCGGCCTGGCCACCCCAAGAAGAGGCGATGAGGCGTGCCACCGTCCTTGCGCCTCCGCCCATGATCGGGCACCCTGTGCCCTCGGCATGGCGGACCCGGGCCAGGTGGAGATCGTGCGGCTGTCGCCAAACGAGTGGGAGGGGTACCGCGCCCTACGGCTGCGTGCGCTGCAAGAGGAGCCACAGGCCTTCGGCGAGACCTACGCGAACGCGGCCGCGCTCCCGGAAGCGCGCTGGCGCCGCCGGCTGGTCGACGCGCAGAGTGAGGAGGGCTGGCGGCTGTTCTTCGCGCGCCTCGACGGACAGCTGGTTGGGATGATCGGCTCGTTCCCCTTCCAGCCGAAGGACCAGCCTCCGGCCGACCCGAGCACGGTACGCGAGACGTGGATCATCTCGGTCTTCGTCGCGTCGGAAGCCCGCGAGCGAGGCATCGGCGCTCGCCTGATGGAGGCGATGCTGGCCGATCTGTCGTCGAGCGGCCGCTTCGATCGCGTGCAGCTCATGGTGAACGTCCTGCAGACCGCGGCGATCGCCCTCTACCGGCGCTTCGGCTTCGAGGTGACCGGCGAGGTGGACGCCGTCCTGGGCGACGGCCAGACCCACAGCGAACTGGTCATGTGGCGCGAGCTGCCCTGGCCTTGAGCCGCCTCGCAACGCGCTCCGTCTGCTCAAATAGGGCGCTATGGGACAGCTTAATGGAAAGGTAGCCATCGTCACCGGCGCGGCGGTGGGGATGGGGCGCGCCATCGCCCTGGCGTACGCGCGCGAGGGGGCGAAGGTTGTCGTCAACTACTCTAAGTCGGCCGCGGAAGCCGAGGAGACCGTCGCCCAGGCCGCCAGCGCGGCGCGCGAGTCGGCCAGCGGCGGCGAAGCGATCGCCATCCGCGCCGACGTCTCCAAGGACGCCGAGGTCCGCGCGATGGTGGCGCAGACGATGGAGCGATTCGGGCGGATCGACGTGCTCGTCAACAACGCCGGTATCACGGCGCACGTCCCGCTGCCCGACCTGGAGGCGCTCGACGACGAAATCTGGGACCGGCTCTACGCGGTGAACGTGAAGGGGGCGTTCTTCTGCGCGCGAGCGGTGGCGCCGCACATGAAGTCACAGGGCAGCGGGAAGATCATCAACTTCGGCTCGGTGGCCGGGCAGCGGCCGTTCGGATCCTCGATCGCCTACGCCACTTCCAAGGCGGCGCTGCACCACCTCTCGCGGCTCCTGGCGAAGGTGCTGGCGCCCGAGATTCGTGTCAACGTGATCGTCCCCGGCTCCATCGCCGAGACGCGCTGGAACGAGGGGCGCCAGAACTTCGATCCCGTGGCCAACGCGAAGTCGGGCGCCGAGTCGGCGCTGCTCAAGCGCCAGGGCACACCGCTGGACGTAGCCGAGGCGGCGGTCTACCTGGCGGCGGGGGCCGACTTCCTGACCGGGGTCGAACTGAACGTCGACGGCGGCCGGCAGCTGAACTGACATCTTCGAGAGAGAGCGACACGATGAAGCTGGTGCACTTTGACGACTTCCGGCTGGGAGTGCTGACCGACGACGAGCGTCTGGTGGACGTCAGCGGGCTCGTGGGGGGCGACACCGCGCGGCCCCAGCAGCGGCTGGAGACGCTGATCACGGGTTGGCAGGAGCTGAGGCCGACGCTGGAGCGCGCGGCGCAGGGCGGCAGTGGAGTCCCCGTGGGGCAGGTGCGGCTGCGACCCGCCGTGCCGAAGCCGGGGCAGCTGGCCTGCGCCGCCGTGAACTACCTGGAAGAAGGGCGCCCCGAAAAGGGGCCGTTCAACGCCTTCCTGAAGTCACCCACCTCGATCGTCGGCGACGGCGATACGGTGGAGCTGCCCGACTGCGAGGCGACGGTGTTTCACTTCGAGCCAGAGCTCGCGCTGGTGATCGGCAAGCGCGCGGCGCACCTCTCCGAGCGCGACGCGCTCGACCACGTGTTTGGCTACGTCAGCTTCATCGACGGATCGGCGCGCGGACTCCCCGGCGGCTTCTTCCTGGCGAAGTCCTGGCACACCATGGCGCCGGTGGGACCCGCGCTGGTTACGGCCGATGAAGTGGGGGACCCTAACAAGCTCGAGGTGTCGCTCGCCCTCAACGGCCAGCCGCGCCACACGTACTCGACCAGCCTGATGGCGCGCCACGTCCCCGAGCTGCTGGCCGAGATGACCAGGGTGATCGCACTCGAGCCCGGCGACGTGGTGGCGACCGGCGTGCACCACACTGCCCTTTTCCCGGTGATGGGCGGCGACCGGATCAGCGTGAAGATCGAGAAGCTGGGGCCGTCGCTCAACGTCAGCGTGCGCGACCCGAAGAACAGGAAGTGGGACCGCTAGCAGCGCCGATGTGACCGGCCGGGCAGCCCGGGCTAATCGCGGGTGCTCAAGGCGTGGAACTCGCGGTCGAGGATCGACATGGTGACATCCTCTATCCATTGGCCATCGACACGCGTGCACTCGCGCACGATGCCCTCTCGTACGAAGCCGCTCTTCTCGTAGGCGCGGATGGCGCGGTGGTTGTAGCCATGCACCTGCAGCTCGACGCGGTGGAGGCCGAGCGTGTTGAACGCGTGGCCGAGGACGAGCCGGACGGCGCCGGTCCCGAGGCCACGGCCCCACAGGGACGGGTCGAAGATCTCGATCGAGAGCGTCGCCCACGTGCGGCCGAGATTCACGAAGCCGACGGTGCCGACGCAGCGCTCGCCGACGTCGATCGCCCAGTTGAAAGGCTGGCGCGTGCGGCTGCGGAGCCACGCGGCGGCCTGTTCCTCGGTCATGGCCGTGGTCGCTGGTGCGTCGTGCCCGAGGAGGCGCTCGAACTCGGGGTCGTAGCCACACGCGCGCCGGTCGGCGGCGTCCGACTCGCGCAGCGGGCGCAGCAGGAGACCGTCTCCACGCAGCTCAGGCACCGCAGCGGGTCCCTCGGCGGGCGGCGCTGGCGCGGCCATCGGCTCGGGCCATGGTACTCGGAGCGAGTGCCCGGCGCCTCGGTCCGGACCAGCCATAGGATGCAGCGGAGCAATAGTCAATGGCCGAGGCGGCGCGTCGGGAGGCAGGGAGGAGCCGTTGGAGTCGGCTCGGCGCGGCGCTAGATGAGTGTGACGAAACCCACGTCCATGACGGCGGTGGACGCCGGAAGTGTGCCAGCGTTTCTGGCCGCCCTTGACGACCGGCCGGAGACAGTGGTCGTGCGACACCTTCTGCTCCGCGGGTGGGGAAGTGCGCACGTCGCGGGCGCCCCGCACGCGTTCGACGCTGCCGTGGTGGAGAGCACCCTGGGCGAAGGCGCGTGGCCGGCCGGTGAGCCAACGGGTCTCGGCAATGACCCCGAGTCGCTGTGGGCGGTGCTGCGCACCATGCGGGACTGGGACTGCGTCGTGGTGGAAGAGGCATGCGCCGAGACGTTGGGCACGCTCATTCAGCAAGAGACCGGGCGGGCGGTGCACTTGTACCCC
>DASTZM010000719.1:0-2567 GCA_035764305.1 Chloroflexota bacterium
GACCGAGCGGGGCCTCTTGTCTTGCCTCGCAGGACCCGCTACAATCGGCTTGTGAAGGTTTTCACAATCTCCGTTGGTTGGTACAGTTGGCCGTCCGACGGAGATGGGGGGAGCGTGGCGCGCGGCGGCGCTCGCCACGGAGTTCGGCTTCAGCGTTGTCGGCGGATTGGTGGGCGGAGTTCTACTCGGTCAGTTCGTGGATTCGAGATTCGGCACGTCGCCAATCTTCCTCCTGGCCGGTATCCTCCTCGGGTTCATTTTCAGCCTCTATCTCATCTACGTGATCTACCGCGTGCAAATCCAGCCCCGGCGTAGCCGCACCTTGCCCAAGGGTCCGAGCGCGTAATGGAAGTTCACGCCAGTCTGAAAGCCGAGGACATCTTCCTCTTCGGCCCGGTGGCCATCACCAACTCCATGGTGATGTCCTGGATCACCATCGTCATCCTCGCCGCGATCGGAATCGCCGCCGGACGCAGTCCCAAGCTGGTGCCAACTGGCGTCCAGAACTTCTTCGAGTTCATCGTCGAGGCGCTGATGGGGCTCGTCGAGAGCACCGCGGGGCACTACTCCCGGCGTGTCTTTCCGCTGATTGCGACGCTCTTCATCTACATCCTGCTGGCCAACTGGCTGGCGCTCGCGCCCGGTGTGGGGACCATCCTGATCCACAACCCGCACGTCGAGAGCACGCACTCGAGCACGACGCATGCGTTTGGCGCTGGCGTCGCCGAAGCGGCGCCGCTCCCCGCCGAGGCGCCCAAGAGCGGCGCGGCGGAACCTGGGGCGCGTCACGAGCGCGAGATGATCCCGCTCCTGCGCGCCGCCAACGCCGACGTCAACATGACGCTCGGCATGGGTCTCATCTCGTTCCTCTTCATCCACGCCTCGGGCATGATCGTGCACGGCGCGTGGGGGTACATCAAGAACGACATCGCCAAGCCGCTCCTGATCACCCCGATCAAGCTGGTGATCGAGATGTTCGTGCCTGTGTCGCTCTCGATGCGTCTCTTCGGGAACGTCTTCGGCGGTGAGATGCTGCTCACCGTCATGGGTTTCCCCGTGATCGCGGTCCTGTTCATGTTCGCCGAGCTGTTCTTCGGCTTCATCCAGGCGACGATCTTTTCCATCCTCACGCTGATCTTCACGTCGGTTGCGGCCTACGTTCCTCCGGGGCACGGGCACGGCGACCATGGGGAAGAAGAGGGGCACGGCGCGCCCGCGCATGACGCCCACGGGGAACTTGCCCCGAGCCACGCAGGACACTAACGAGAGGAAGCAGGATGTTCATTAACTTTGCAGGTCTTGAGCTGGAGGCAGTGCGGCGGATCGCGGCGGCGATGGCAATCGCGTTCGGCGGCGTCGGCCCGGCGCTCGCCATCGGTATCGGAGTGCGGTCGGCGCTAGAGGCCATCGGCCGGAACCCGGAGGCGGAGAACGCCGTCCGGACGACGATGATCATCGGGCTCGGCCTCGCCGAGGCGGTCGCCATCTACTGCTTCGTCGTCGCGCTGATCATCGCCTTCGTCTAGACGGCGTTCACGCGATGCTCGAACAGCTCGGCGTCGACGGCTGGAAGCTCGCCATCCAGGCGTTCAACTTCCTGCTGCTACTGCTCATCCTCCAGCGGTTCGCCTATCGGCCGCTGGTGGGGATGCTGGACGCACGCGCGGCGCGCATCCGCAACGACCTGGACGAGGCGCGCCGGCTCCGGGAGGAGGGCGAGCGCGATCGCGAGACCTACCGCCAGCAGCTGAACCGCGCGCGCGATGAGGCCCGCTCCATCCTGGAGGAGGCGAACAATGTCGCCGCCCGGATCCGAGAGCAGGCCATCATCGACGCCGAGCAGCAGAATGCGGTGACGCTCCAGCGCGCGCGCGATGAGATCGTGCGCGAGAAGGAGCACGCCATCGCCGAGCTGCGGCGCGAAGTGGGCGACCTGGCGATCCGCGTCGCCTCGCAGGTGGTTGGGCGCTCGCTCGACGGCGGCGACCAGCGCCGGCTCGTCGATGAGGCGCTGGCCCAGGTTCAGACGAACACCAACTGACGAGCTGACGCGCGCATGCCTGGCCGGACGCCCGCCGCCAAGCGCTACGCCGAGGCGGTCGCCGCCATCGCCCGCCAGGAGAACTCCTGGGAGCAGTGGCGGCGCGACCTCGACGCGGTGAAGGAGGTCGTGCAGAACCCTCAGCTTCGCGTCCTCCTGGAGAGCCCGCGCCTCGCGGCCGGGCAGCGCGGCGCGCTGCTCGACCAGACGCTCGGCGGGAAGGTGGCCGCGAACACACTCAACCTGCTGAAGGTGATGGGGCGGCGCGGGCGGCTCGGGCTACTCACCGACATGCTCGTCTGGTTCGACGAGATCGCCGACCGTGAGCTCGGTGTGCGCCGCTTCGTCGTCACGACGGCGGCGCCGCTCGACGACGACCAGCGGGCGCGCTTGCGACAGCGGCTCGGCGGCGGCGACGAGCGCACGCTGATCATCACCGAGCGGGTCGACCCATCGCTTATCGGCGGTCTCGTCCTCCAGGAGGAGGACATCATCCGCGACTTCAGCATCAAGACGCGCCTCGAGA
>DASTZM010000720.1:0-7561 GCA_035764305.1 Chloroflexota bacterium
CGGGGTGGGGCGGACGAGGTGATCGCGCGTCTGCCGGATGGGTACGAGACGATGCTGGGGCGGCGCTTCTCGCAGATCGGTCACGACGGAGTGGATCTCAGCGGCGGGGAGTGGCAGAAGGTGGCGCTATCGCGCGCGTTCTTCCGGTCCTTGGATAACGGAACGGCCGGGGCGCAGCTGCTGATTCTGGATGAGCCGACGGCGGCGCTGGACGCGCGGGCGGAGCACGAGCTGTATGAGCGCTTCAGGGAGCTGACGCGGGACAAGGCAACGCTGCTGATCTCCCACCGATTCAGCACGGTGCGGATGGCGGACGTGATCGCGGTGATGGAGGACGGGCGGATCACGGAGCTGGGAAGTCACGCCGAGCTGATCGCGAAGGGCGGGACGTACGCGCGGCTGTACGCGATGCAGGCGGAGCGCTACGCGTGAGCGGTGAGGCGCAGCGCCCCAAGAGCGTGCGCGAGAAGCTGGCGGAGCGCGCCAAGGCGCTGGCCGGCGTGCCGCGCGTGCTGAGGCTGGTGTGGGACGCGCAGCCGCGCCTGGCGCTGACGCTGCTCTCGCTCAACGTCCTGCAGGGGATCCAGCCGGCGGTGAGCCTCTACTTGAGCAAGCTGGTGATCGATGCGGTGGCGGCGACGAT
The DNA here is from genome assembly GCA_035764305.1 of Chloroflexota bacterium. Lineage (GTDB taxonomy): Bacteria > Chloroflexota > UBA11872 > UBA12225 > UBA12225 > DASTZM01. Next base: position 644 of record DASTZM010000720.1, read on the forward strand.
CCAGCAGCGCCTGGCGGCGGGCGCAGGTGGGACGGGGGTTGTGCTGGGGGCGGCGGAGGTATCGCCGCTGGTGGAATGGCTGACGGAGGTGTTGGGGCTGGGGGGCGTGCCGGGTGCGGCGTGGGGGCTGACGGTGCTGGGTCTGAGCGTGGGCGTGGCGGCGCTGTCGGGCGTGTTGGAGCCGACGGCGACGCGCGTGCAGCTGCAGCTGGGCGACCAGCTCTCGCGCGAGATGCAGACGCGGATCCTGACGAAGGCGAACAGCCTGGCGGACGTGTCGTACTTCGAGAACCCGGCGTTCTACGACGCGCTGCAGCGGGCGCAGAACGACGCGGGCTACCGGCCGCTGAACGTGCTGGCAGGGGTGATCTCGCTGTTCCGCAACGTGGTGCAGCTGATGTCGATGCTGGCGGTGCTAGCGCGGTTTGGGCCGCTGGTGGCGGTGGCGGCGGTCGCGCTGGCACTGCCCAACCTCTACTTACAGCTGGCGAGTCAGTACGAGACCTTCTCGATCAACCGCTGGAACATCGCGGAGGTGCGGCGGATGTCGTACTTCGTCCAGCTGATCACGATGAAGGAGCCGGCGCGCGAGCTGCGCATCTTTGGACTGACGGACTACTTCCTGGATCGATTCCTGGACGAGTTCCGCGCCTTCCACGGGCGTCTTCAGGCGGTGCGGAAGCGCCACATGTGGCTGGACCTGGGGTGCGCCGCGCTGACGTCGCTGGGATTCGTGGGGATGTACGTGTACTTCGTGGTGCTGGCGCTGGCGCGGCGCGTCTCTTTGGGGGACCTGACACTGTCCACGGGGGCGCTGTTCCAGGCACAGTCGCGCACCCTGGACCTGGTGAGGCAGCTGGGGTCGCTGTACGGCGACGTGCTGTTCGTGGGGCAGGTGTTCGAGTTCCTGGACACGAAGCCGGCGATGGCGGTGCCGTCGCCCGAGGAGGCGCAGCCGACGCCGGCGCTGCGGCGGGGGATCGAGCTCCGGGACGTGACGTTCGTGTACCCGGGCACGGAGCGTCCGGTGCTGGAGCATTTCAACCTCACGATCCGGCCGGGGGAGTGCGTCGCGCTGGTGGGGGAGAACGGTGCGGGGAAGACGACGATCGTGAAGCTGCTGGGACGGCTGTACGACCCGACGGAGGGGCGAATTTTGGTGGACGGGGTGGATCTGCGGGAGGTGAATCTGGAGGAGTGGCGCGGGCGGATCGGGGCGATCTTCCAGGACTTCTGCCGCTACCACCTGCCCGCGAAGACGAACATCGGGCTGGGCAATCTGGCGAAGCTGGATGAGGTAGCGGCGATCGAGCGGGCGGCGGCACGGGGTGGGGCGGCGGCGGTGATCGAGAAGCTAGAGGAGGGATACGACACGGTGTTGGGGCGGTGGCTCTCGACGGGGATGGGGAAGGTGCAGCGCGAGGGGGCGGAGCTGTCGGGCGGCGAGTGGCAGAAGGTGGCGCTGTCGCGGGGGTTCATGCGGTCGGACGGGAATGGAAACGGGTCCTCGGCTGAGGGTGACGCGCAGCTACTGATCCTGGACGAGCCGACGGCGGCGCTGGACACGCAGAGCGAGTACGACGTGTACCTGCGGTTCCACGAGCTGACGAAGGGGAAGGCGACGCTGCTCATCTCGCACCGCTTCAGCACGGTGCGGATGGCGGACCGGATCGTGGTGTTGGAACACGGGAAGATCATCGAGGACGGGACGCACGCCGCGCTGATGGCGCTGGGCGGGACGTACGCGGACCTGTACGAGAAGCAGGCGTCGAAGTACCGGTAACGCGGCGAGGGCGGGAGAGGGGCTAGGCGGAGGGGGCGCGGCCCCAGGGGTCTTCGACGGTGTAATCGAGCTGGGTCACGGGGAAGGGGATGCGGGCGCCGTTCTGCTGGTGGGAGAGGTGGAAGGCGACGGCGATCTCGAGGTCGGTGCGGGCGTCTGTGGGTGAGGAGAGGATGGGCGCGGCGGTCTCGATGGCGTCGAGGAGGTTCTCGACGGCGCGGAGCATGGCGCTGCGGCCGTCGTGGATGCCGGGGAAGGTTCTGCGGACCCACGCGGGGCGTTTTCCGGAACGGTCGACCTGCCAGAGCTCGGGGTAGGTGGTCTGTCCGGCGCGGATGCGGCCGTCGGAGCCAACGACGTCGACCTCGAAGCCGGTGGGATCGGACTCGGACTGGTTGACGTAGGCGCGCATGCCGTCGGGGAAGGCGATGACGCCGCGGGCGCCGGGATCGAAGGTGCGGCCAGGATCGAGCTCTCCGGCGACCCACTCGGGATCGCGGCCGAGGAGTGAGCGGATGAGGTCGTAGAGGTGGGTGCCGCCGAAGAGGGCGCCCTCGCGGCCGTGGGCCATGACGCTGTGGGGGTGGCCGATGGCGCCCTCCTGGATAAGCCGGCGGATGGCGGTGTAGTGGGGGTCCCAGGTGCGGGTGTGATTGACGGCAACGGCAAGGTTGTGTTGGCGGAAAGCGGCGATCATGCGGTCGGCGGCGGCGAGGGACTGGGCGATGGGTTTTTCGAGGAAGATGGCTCGCGGGCCCATCCCCGCCCGCTCGGCGACGGCGAGGGCGACCTCTTCGTGGGCGCGCGTGGGGACGCAGATCGAGACGACGTCGGGGCGCTCGCGCTCGAGCAGCTCGCGGTAGTCGGCGTAGAGGTGGTCTTCCGGGACGCCGCGGCGCTGGCCGAAGGTGCGGCGGCGCTCGGCGTTGGGGTCGGCGGCGGCGACGAGCTGGGTGCGGGGGCAGCGCTGGTAGGCGCCGGCGTGGGAGAAGGGGAGTAGCTGCCAGCCGGGAGCATCGTGGACTTCGTCTTCGATGGTGTCGGCGATGCGGCCGCAGCCGATGATGGCGGCGCGGTAGAGGGGCTGGGTCAGCTGAGGACTCACGGGACGAGGGCCTTCTTGCGGTGGCGGAGGATGTGGGCGACGGTCTGTTCTGGGGTCTGGTCGCGGCTGTCTATCCAGAGGCCGAGGCCGGGGAGCTCGCGGCGCATGACGTCTTCCAGGTGCGTCCAGTGGACGGCGACGGTCTTTTCCGGACGGGCGAGGTCGCGGGCGAGGGCGGTGTCTTTGCCGGGGTTGAGGACGACGAGATGGAGGTTGAGGCGGGCGAGCGAGCGGCGGTAGCGGGCGACGCCGCCGCGGGTCATGCAGACGTAGTCGAGAACCGGCGTGAAGCCGGAGCGGGCGAAGGAGCGGGCGAGCAGGCAGAGGTGGTTGATGACGAGGAGGGATTGGCGATCTGACTCCTCACGGGGTGCCTGGCCGGGGTGGACGAGGCCGCCGACGATCATGTCGCCGAGGCGGTCTCCTTCTAGATGGGCGCCGCGGCGAAAGCGGCCGGCAAGCACGCGGGAGATGGTGGATTTGCCGGCGCCGGGGATGCCGGTGACGAGCCAGGCGTCGGTGGCGGGTGGGATGGCCGGGAGGATGGCAGGTGGGAGGCGTGTCATGGGAGGTTGGTGCGAGGAAGGCGGGCGGTGGGCGATGGCGGGGTTACGGTGAGAGGCGGCTGGCACACGAAGCGGAGCCGAGCCAGGTGTGGGGGTTACCGTCCCAGCACCAGCCGAGGTTGGGGCGCTTCTCGCGCGTGATCCAGATGGCGGGGACGCGCTTGTCGCCGGAGCAGCGGGAGGCGAGCAGGGAGAAGCAGTGGTTCTTGCGGAGGAAGTCGGGATAGTGGGTGACGGCGGCGATGCCCTCGTCCAGGGTGAGTGGGGAGCGGCCGGACCGGCGGATGATGGCGAGCGCGTCGTGCGGGGCGACGTTGCGGGTGGCCTGGCCGCGGTCGACATCGACCAGGAGGTAGACGGGGGCGGGAGGGAGCGGCACGTCGTCTCGGGGTGTGAAGTCGCGCGGCGTGCGCGGGAACATACGGATCACCCCGGTCCTGCCGTGCAACTCGACGCGGCACATGGCGTCTTCGGTGGTCACGAGGTCGCGCGTGACGACGACGAGGAAGGCGAGGCGGCCAGCCTCGAGATCGGGGGGCGAGTCCGGGACGAGGGAGAGGTGGTTACGCAGCGGCTCGACGTGGCGAAGGAAGGCGTCTAGGGAGAGACCGGCGGCGGCCGCGTAGCCCTTCTCGAGAAAGACTGCGACCTGGCGGTCGAACTCGGCGCTAAGTCCCGTCGGGGCGTCTCGCGCGGCTGGTGCGGTTGGCGGAGCCGATGCCACGTGCGCGGGTGCTGCTACTTCTTTGGGCGGAACCGCATGGCGGACCAGGCGTCGCTGAAGGAGACGAGGCTCACGCCCTCGTACCCGAGCGCCCTGGCCTGCTGGTGGAGGATGTCCCGGTTGAGGTCGGTGCCGGCTTTGGTCCCGCCCTTGAGGTAGCAGACCCAGAGCAGACCGCCGGCCTTGACGGCCTTGTTGGCGGCGGCCAGCGTCTTTTCGACGTCCGCGCCGCGGCGGACGAAGGCGATGACGGCGTCCATGTTGGCGCCCGGGCGGGCAGCGAGGGTGGCGCCGTCCGGGAGGGCGCCGAGTGAGCCGGCGAAGTCTTCGGGCGCGTTGATGGCGGCGATGGTGTGGCCGGGCTTGATGAGGAGCTTCTTGGCGGTGGGCGAATCGCTGATGCCGGGTCGGGCCGCCTTGCCGGGCGCCTTGGTCACTGTGCTGGTTGCCGCCATGCGGCGACTACTCTACACGGCGCGGCCTCGTGCGGGGAGCGGCGCTCAGGCGTACTTTTCGCGCAGGAGGGCGGCACCCCGGCAGAGTGACTTGAGCTTTAGGTAGGCCTCGTCGAGGTCCATGGGGTTGACGCTGGACGGGGCGAAGCCGCAGTCGGTGTTGAGCGAGAGACGCTCTTTGGGGACGAACTGCATCGCGGCTTCGGCGCGCTGCATCACTTGCTCGGGCGTCTCGACATGCCGGTCGGTGTGGTCGATCACGCCGAGACCGAGGATCTTGTCCTCCGGGAAGCGTCGCAGCACGTCGATTCCCTCAGCGTCTGGCGTCGCGAACTCCATGGCGAAGCGGTGGACGTTCATGCGACCGAGCGCGCCGATGATGAGGTCATAGGGACCGCGAGTGGAGTGACGACGGTTGCTGTGAGCGTGGCAGAGGTGGACGCTGAGAAGGACATCGCTCGATCCCCAGATACCTTCGGTAGCGCCGTTGACGCCCTGAATGGAGAGCTCGATTTCGTGGTCGACGTCCTTGATACCGACGCGCTCGCGATACGCAGGGTCGACGAGCAAGGCAAGCCACGGATCGTCGAGCTGGATGGCCTGCACGCCAAGTGCGGCGAGGCGCTCGATCTCCCGACGGACGATGGGCACACAGGCGGTGAGGAAGTCTTCGCGCGTGGCGTAGGCGCCTCGTGAGTGCTCGGGGCTCCACATGCGGCGGGCGATGGTGTAAGGAGACGGGATGGCGACGATGACGCGGGACGTTGTGTGGTCTTTGACGAAGGCCGCGGCGTCGGCGGCGATGGGACGACGCGGTGCGAGGGGCGCCACGACGGCGGGGTACATGAGATTGGATGAAGCCGGGCCGGAGGGGATGAGGTCGGGAAGAAAGCCGTCGACGGCGTCAGCGAAGATCTTGACGTAGCTCTCGCGCCGCCACTCGCCGTCGGAGAAGTAGTCGAGCCCGGCGCGCTCCTGCAAGGAGATAGCGGAAGGGACGGCGGTGTCCAGAAGCTTGTCTGCATCGGTCTCGGATAGGCGGCCGGTCTTGCGGTCTTCGATCAGCTCGCGGATCCACTGCGGACGCGGGAGGCTGCCGACGACGAATGTGGGGAAGTACGTGGCAGCGTGCGCGGCGACAGAGGCGATGGGAGTCACGTTCCGGCGATTCTAGGACTCGTCAAGGAGCTGCTCGATGGTGAGGAGGATGGCGGCGCGCTCGAGGGCGAGCTGGGCATCGGGTGGGGTACGGGGGCTGTTGTTGTGGACTTCGACGACGATCTCGGGGGCGCGCTGCTGGGCTTCTCCCCAGCAGTCGCGGAACCACTGGGTGGTCTGGGTGTCGCGCACGTAGGGGAAGCCGCGCGGCTCGGGGACGGGGCTGATCTGGACGCCGGCTACTTCGCCGGTCTTGGATAAGGAAAGCCAGCGGGCGATGACGGCGCGGCCCCAGGCGACGTTGGCGTCCTGGATGGGCTGGGGGAGCTCGGCCTGGAGGACGGGGAGGTTGATCATGCAGTTGTGGGGGGAGTTGACGAACTCGGTCTGGTGGAGGTGCATCGAGCGGGCGTAGTGGTACTTGGCGTCGTTGCGGCGGAAGAGGCGGACGAGGGAGGAGCCGGGGTCGCGGTTGGGCTCGACGAACTCGTGGTCGTTGAGCTGCTCGTAGACGATGCCTCGGCGGAGGGGGTGTTCTTCTTTGAGGGACCAGCGGGCGACGCGCTTCCACATCTGGCCGGTCTCGGGGTCGACGCCACGCATCCAGGTCCAGAACTCGTCATTTGTGTATTTGGAGCCGTCCCACCAGACGACGGGGGCCCAGGTCCGGCCGCCGGGGTTGGCGTCGGGGTTGAAGGTGAGGGTGAGGCGCTCGCGGGCGGCGCGGTAGTCGAAGGAGGCGGGCTGGCCGGCGAGGTCTTTACCCGTGAGGAGCTGGTGGATGACGTCCATGATGGCGGCGGTGCCGGCGGGCTCATGGGCGTGGGGGACGCAGAAGAAGGCGGAGGGCTTTTTGTCGGCGGGCTGGCCGACGGTGAGGGCGAAGACGCGGTGGCCGGTGTGCTGGGTGATGGAGTCGACGGCGAGGGCGCCGGGAAAATCGCGCTCCCAGCGGGCGACCTGGGCTTCGACCTGGGAGGGCATGGCGAGCCAGCGGGAGAGATCCATGGCAGTACGGTACCTGGACACGGCTCGCGCGCCGCTCGCGCGCCGCTCGCCGCCGGTCAGCTCAGCGTGCGATCGACGACGGGAGCGAGCTTGCGGAGGCGGTCCATGAGGTGGGCGAA
>DASTZM010000721.1:0-2211 GCA_035764305.1 Chloroflexota bacterium
CCGAGAGACCAGAGGGGTCCGTTGCTGCCTAGGTGCGGGCGGACGATCTCGGCCTGCATGAGGAGGTTGGCGAGCAGGACGTCGAGGGTGGGCTCTGAGATGTGCAGGCCCTGACGGACCTTGGGCGACCAGCCGAGCCCATTGGCGTAGAGGGCGGGGTTGGCGGTGCGTCCGACGGCGTCGAGCGCGAGCGTTAGGGCGAGAGCGAAGAGCAGGACGGGGTAGAGGCGGATGAGACGGCGCCAGGCGAAGGCGGACCACGACGGGACGGGAACCGGGCTCACTCGATCCCACGCGGCGAGGGAGGTGGCCTGGCGGTAGTGGATGCAGAACCCACTCAGGATGAAGAAGAGCATTACGGGTACGCGCACGAAATCGAGCGGGTTGAGGAGCGCGAGCGCCCAGCCGGGGACAGCCCCGGCCTGGATGGCGGCGTCGAGCGCTTCGCCGCGCCACAGAAGGCTACAGGCGTGGTGGAGCACGACGAAGAGCGCGGCGAGCCCGCGAAGAGCGTCGAGCAGGAGGAGCATCAGGCGGCAACTCCGACGGGGCTGGGGGAGGCGCTCCGCGCCAGCCGGAGCACGGGGAGACGGAAGGGCGTGAGGCAGGTGAACACGAAGACCGGCAGGAGGAACAACGACACCTGGGCGCCGGAAGTGAGGGCGGGGGATAGGAGGTCCGCGAGCCCAGACCAGCGGGCGACGCCGACAAAGGCAAGGAGCGGCAGGTGCAGGCTGGAGACGACGAGCGCGAGGTGGGTGGCAACGCGGCGGGTGGCGCCGGCCCGGGGAAGGAGGGAGAGCGCCGTGATGAGCGGGGCGATCAGCAGGGCGCGGTTGTAGTAGCTCACGTCGGGAACGACGAGGGAGCGCGCGGCGAACGTCAGGGCGGCGGCGTGGAGCCAGCGGGGGTCGGCGGCGTCCACGTGGCGGCAGCGCCACCACGCAGCGGCGGTGACGGCGGCGATGACGAGGCAAAGTGCGGCTCCGGCGCCGGCGCTGCCCGTGAGGAGCCCGGGCAACCAGTCGGCCTGGTTGACGGCGCCGTAGCTGCGGGTGGTCGTGAGGAACGGCGCGATCCAGCCGGGAACCAGGAGCTCGGCAAGGACGAGCTGTGCGGCGGTGGCGACCGCGCAGCTGATCCAGAGGGGCCAGCGGCGGCGGTGGGCGAGCGACCAGAGTAGCAGCGGGGCCGCGGGGATGAGGCTGAGCTGGGGTTTCACGAACGCGAGAGCGACGAGAGCGCCCGAGAGCGCGTAGCGCCGCCGGGATGCGGCGGCGAAGGCGGCGATCACGAAGAAGACAGCGAGGCCGCTGAGCTGTTGGATCCAGACGATCTCCTGGGTGGGAAAGAAGAGGAGGCCGAGCACGACCGCGACGACTGAGGCGCGGCGAGTGAAGCCACTGGTCCGGGCCCAGAGCCAGGCGGCGGCACCGACGGCGAGGGCGAGGAGGGCGGCGGCGAGGAAGCGCGCAGCGTCGAACGGCAGGGGGAGAAAGGGTGCGACGGAGAGGGCGACGAAGGGCGGGTAGAAGAACTGCATCTCGGCGTGCCCAGCGGGGCCGGGGGCGAAGGGGCGCCCATAGACGATCTGGTGGAGCTGGGACGCGAAGGCGGGCGAGTAGGGATTGACGCCGGCGAGCATGGCGCGGCCGGCGTACCAAGGCTGGAAGAGGTCCGAGGAGAAGAAGGTGCGGCCGCTCTCGAGGTAGGCGGCGCGCAGGTGGGACAGGGCGGCGTCACCTGACACCTGGACGTAAGCGACGCCGGCGGCGGCGGCGGCCAGCGCGGCGGCGCCCCGGCCGGCGGCGCGGAGCGTGCGGCGCGGCGCGACGAAGGACACGGGGGTCGTAGGCACCAGGAACGCAGGCAGAAGGACGAGGGGCAGCGCGATGAGGGAGGCTTCGCTGGCGCTGAGAATGGCGACGACGAATTCGGTCTCAGGTCCGCGCGCAAGCAGAAGGGCGGCGAAGGCAAGCAGCGCTACGGGGGCGGCGGCGCCGAGGAGCGCGAGGCGGTGGCAGGAGCGGGCGAGGGCGGTCCCCGCGCGCGGCTGGACCGCGAGCGTGACGAGGGGGGCGAGCAGGAGGGCGCGGTGGTAGAAGCTGACGTCGGGAACGAGCACGAGCGTGCAGACGCAGGTGAGGCTGAAGGCACGCAGGACTTCAGGGGACCGGAACGGGAGCGAGCGGACGCGCCACCAGCGCCAGG
>DASTZM010000722.1:0-6541 GCA_035764305.1 Chloroflexota bacterium
CTACGCGAACAGCTTCAGCTTGCGGTTGAAGTAGACGAACAGCGCCGAGTCGGCCAGCAGCGTGAGCAGCACCGGCAGACCGTGGCCGATTGGCAGCGCCGCCTCCGGGATGTGGTCGAAGTTCATGCCATAGAGCGTGAACATGAACGCCGGGATCGATAGGAACAACGTCAGGGTCATCAGGATCTTCGCCGCGTTCGCCAGCACGTTGGACACCCGCACCAGGTAGGACTCGCGCGCGCTGACCAGCAGATCGACGTACACCGCCAGGTTGTCCGACTGCCGCACCGCGTGGTCGAAGATGTCCTGGAACGACGCCCCCTCAGCGCGGAAGAAGGGCAGCTCCTGGCGCGCCAGCACGGCGATCGCCGCGCGCTGCGGGTCCAGGATCCGGTGCAGATTGTTGAGCTGCTTCTTCAGCGAGAACAGCTCACGGACCTGATCCTTGTCCAGCTGCTCGCCGTGCCCGACGAACGCCGTCTCCTGAATCTCCTCAACACGGTCGACCATGATGTCCAGCACCGGGAAGAACAGGTCCACGACTCCGTCCATCAGCTCGTGCACCACCTCACTCATGTCTACCGGAGTCGCATCGGCCTGCTCGTGGTCACGCCACACGCCCTCCAGCCCCGGCAGCGGCCCCTCGTGCACCGTCACCAGAAAGCGCTCGCCGACGATCAGCTCAATCTCCTCCACACGGTCGAGCGTCGTCAGCCGGGCAAGACGCGCCGACGTGACCGGCAGCGGCTTCGGGCTATACATTGTCAAGATAAAGTAATGGTCGAAGGTCATCAGCTTCGGCCGCGAGCGCTCGGCCATAACGACGTTGATCGCCACCTGATGCAGATCGAACACCTGGGCGATGGCGTCCATCTGGCGCCGGTCGGGACGCTCCAGGTCGATCCACATCAACCCCCCGTTGCGCTGCCAGGCGCGCCAATCCGAGGCGCACGCGCTCTCCCCATCACTGCGCAACGGATGCCGGAAGCTCGCCCCGTCGCCACGCCCCCAATACAGGCTGCGGATCATCGGTATCGGTGGGCGGGGATGCTAGCATCAGCGGCCAGCGCACCATGCTGAAGACGCTCGTTTGGGAGGGCTACCACCGCGCCGGCGCCAACGGCGCTGACGGGGCCGTGGAGACCAACGGGCACTTCCGCGAGCTTGACGATCCGAGCCTCATCTCCGAGTGCCTCGCCGCCGGCGACCAGCTGATCTGGCTCGACCTCAGCGATCCCACCCCCGAGGAAATGGCGCTGGTCGCCGGGGAGTTTGGGCTGCATCCACTGGCAGTCGAAGACGCCGGAAAGGGCAACCAGCGCCCCAAGATCGACCCGTACGACACCTTCTATTTCATGGTCGTCTACGCGCTCGAACAGATCGAAGAGGCCGGCCCGGACGGGCGGATGCGATCCACGGGACGCTTCCGCATCCAGGAGGTCGATCTGTTCATCGGCGAGCGCTACCTAATCACCGTCCACCGAGCGCCGCTGGCCTTCTTGGATCAGCTCGGCGACCGCTGGCGCAAGAACAGCCAGGCCATCAACGAGGGGATCGGCGTCCTGGTCTACACCCTCCTCGACGGCATCGTCGACGAGTACTTCCCCGTGCTTGACAGCATCATCGAGCGCGTCGAGGAGCTGGAAGAGGTCCTCTTTACCGGCGTCGTGCACGAGGGGCGGATGTATGACATGCGGTCGCTGTTCCAGATCAAGCGCGACCTGCTCAACCTGCGCCGCGTCATCGCCCCCGAGCGCGACGCGCTGCTCGTCCTCGCGCGCCAGGAGATCCACCTCTTTGACCGGAAGATCGCGGTCTACTTCCAGGACGTCTACGACCACGTCGTCCGCGTGACCGACGCGATCGACATTTACCAGGACCTGCTCACCAACGCCCTGGAGTCATACCTCTCCCTGGTCAACAACAACCTCAACCAGGTGATGAAGACCCTAACCAGCCTGACAGTGATGCTGGTCGTGCCCACCCTCATCGCCGGCATCTACGGCATGAACTTCGACAACATGCCTGAGCTCCACTGGGAGTTCGGCTACCCGTTTGCCCTCTTACTGATGGCACTCTCGGCCGGCACCCTCTTCTACTACTTCCGCCGCAAGCGCTGGCTCTAGCTCTTGGACACCGCCCAGGGCGCCCTGCTCGGCGTGGTGCAGGGTCTCACCGAGTTCCTGCCCGTCTCCAGCTCGGGCCACCTGATCCTGGTTCCCTGGCTGCTCGGCTGGCCGGCACACAGCCTGACCTTCGACGTCGCCCTGCACATGGGCACGCTCGCCGCGTTGATCCTGTTCTTCTGGCGCGACTGGCTGCAGCTGCTCGCGGCGTGGCTCCCCGGGCGCGCCGGCAGCGAGAGCAGCGCGCTTGACCGCCGGCTCGGCATCGGCATCGTCGTCGGTTCTCTCCCCGCGGCGGTCGTCGGCGCGCTGTTCGACGACGTGATCGAGTCTTCGGTGCGCAGTCCGCTGCTCGTCGCCGCGGTGATGCTCGCCTTCTCGTTCATCATCCTGGCCGCCGACCGGCTGGGACGCATGACGCGCGGCGTCGAGGCCATCACTATCCCCCGCGCGCTCGCGATTGGCCTGGCGCAGGCGCTCGCGCTGCTGCCCGGCGTGTCGCGCTCCGGCAGCACCATCTCCGCCGGTCTCGCGCTCGGTCTGACGCGCGAGGCGGCGACGCGCTACGCGTTTCTGCTCGCCACGCCCATCACCGCAGGAGCGGGGCTGCTCAAGCTGAAAGACTTGCTGGAAACCGGCGTCGCGCCCGACGAGCAGACGGTGTTCCTAGTGGGAATCGCACTCTCGTTCGCCGTCGGCCTCGCGGCCATCGGCTTCTTGCTGCGCTACGTGCGCCGCGCGTCGCTGCTGGTCTTCGTGATCTACCGCATCGCGCTCGCGCTACTCGTGGTCGGACTCGCCGCGCTGCGCGCGTAGCCGCTAGGCCACGAGCGGCAGCAGCTCCGACACGTGCGCGCCCGCGGCGGGCGCCAGCTTGAGCGCCGGCAGCTTGGCGCCGCGCTTGAGCGCCGCCGCCTGCAGCGCCAGCAGCTCTTCGTCCACGAGATCGGTCACCGACGGCGGCTGCACCGCCAGCTGCTGCAGCGCCGCGTCAAAACGGGACAGCGCCGCGCCGTGCTGCTCGGGCCGGTCCTCCACCACGCTGCGGATCGCCGCCAACGCCAGCTGATCGCGCCCTCCCACAAACGCGGATTTGCTGTGCGTGTCCAGCGCGTTGGCGTGCTGCTCGGCCTGCACGAAGTAGCGCGGCAGGTCCATGTCGCCGGACAGCCAGCCGCCCCGCACGCGCGCGATGTCCAGCGCCAGACGCGTCAGCGCCTGCCCCGTGTTGCCCTGCAGGCGCTGCACGCTGCTCTGCATCTGCCGGATGGCGCCGCGCAGCGCCGAGTTGTCCGCGACGCGCTGCTTCTCGTCCTCCGACGCCGCGGCGCACGTCATCGCCATCCACCCCGCCGCCAGCGCCAGCCGATAGTAGTCGGCCGAGGTGCCGGCGTTGCGCCCCGCCCCCTCCGCCAACTCCACGAACTGCGGCAGCGCGGCGCGGTAGCAGTTGCCGGCCACATCCACCTCGCCCACCAACCACGCCGCTTTACCGCCCCGCATCAGGAGCGAAGGGTTCTGCCCGGCCCGCGCGCCTCTCTCCAGGTGGTCGATGGCGCGGTGCAGCGTGTACGCCAGCTCCCGCCCGACGACGGAGAGACCGCCATGGCGCTCGGGATGCTCCCCGCCCAGGATGGCGAACATCAGCGCGCCGGGCGCGAGCGCCCCTTCCTGCGCCTGGTCGGACGGTTTGGTCTCGGTCTCGGCTGCCATCGTTGCTTCCTTAGTTAACCCGCCTGCTGGCGCCGGCGGTCCTCCGCCTGGATCCGGTTGACGGCCTTCACCAGCCTGTCCCGCAGCTCCGCCTTGACGTTCTCGAACGCGATCCCAACGTCCCAGCGGACCTCCCCCTGCGCGTCGCGTCCGCGACTGATCGAGCGCCGCACTTCCCCGGTTGTCGTCACCTCGCCGCCGCCGTGGGGCAGCGGGAAGCGCAGCTTGACACGGTCACCCTCGCGCAGGTGCTCGTGCACCAGCAGCGCCGCGCCACCGCCGCTCAGGTCGTGCAGCGACGCGTGCACCGGCCGCCAGAACGCGTGGTGGGCTGGGACGGCGTGTCCGTCGTGCGAGCCGGCTCCGTTCGCGGCATGCGTGCCGTGCGCCGCGGGCGTGGGATGCGCCGCCTGTCCCGCGTGTCCTTCGGCCGCGTGCGCCGGTTGGCCCTCGTGCCCAGGCGTGTTCCCGGCGCCGTGGTCAACGGGCGACTCACCCCACACGGAGCATTCGGTCGGCCAGACCGTCACATCGGCCCGGAAGTAGCTGCGCGCCTGCTGCTGGCTGGCCGAGAGCGCGCGCACGGTAAGTACGGGGAAAGGCTGGCTCTGACGCCCCGTCACCTCAGCCTGGATGAAGATCGTCCCGCCGCCGGACCCCTGCACCGCGATCTGCATGACGCGCCCCATCGCCGGCACCACCAGCTCGCCGCGGTGGGTCGGCATGGCGACCTTGATCGACTCGCCTTCGACGTCCTCGATGCGGCTCTTGTACTGACCGCCTCCCTCGGCGGCCTCGATCGTGATCTCGCACGTCTGCCCAATCCGCAGACCAGAAATACCCGCGCTGACCATCGCTCTGGTTCCGTCGCTCCGACGCTCGTAGGGTGGCCCGGATGGTACGCCCTCTCCCCCCGCCGCCGCCGGTGCGTAGCCGGAAGGTGGCTCCGCCACCCGCATGACCATCTGGCCCTCGCTCGGACAAACCTGCCCGTCGCTGGTATCGTTCGCCCGTGGCCCGGACAGCAGCACGCGACGCAGCGCCCGCCCGCATCCCCGCCGCGAGCTCGCTGGCGGAGCTGAGCATCCGCGCCACCACCGTGACCCCCGCCGCTGTCGCCGTCCTGCTTCACAACAGCCGCCGCCAGATCGTCGCCGAGTGGACCCGCGTCCTCAAGAGCAACGCGTTCGCCGGCTACTCCGACGTCCCCCTCGACGAGCTCGAGTCCTCCTGTACCCAGTGCCTCGGCGCCCTGATCGCCACGTTACGCGACGGCGACCACGGCAAGATGCGCCGCTTTGTCCACCGAGAAGTCCGCCAGCGTCTCGCCCAGGGCTACCTCGAATCAGAGATCGACCAGATGCTCTGCTCGCTGCGCCTCGCCGCCTGGCCGGTCATCGCCGAGGAATGGGCCCACGACGGCCGGGCCGCCGTCGCCGCCCTGCACGCCCTCCAGCACGCGCTGGACTACGCCGTGCTCCAGCTCTCGGACTTCTACCAGGAGATGGCCCAGCAGAAGGCCGAAGAGCACCTGGCCGAGATGGAGGCGATGAACCGGCGCCTGGAAGAGATCTCCGTCCGGGACGCGCTCACCGGCCTCTACAACCGGCGCTACTTCGCCGACCGGCTCGCCAACGAGCACCAGCGCTCCGCCCGTCACCAGCGCCCGGTTGCCCTGCTGATGATGGACATCGACTTCTTCAAGAAGATCAACGACACCTACGGCCATCAGACCGGCGACGACGTCCTGCGCGCCGTCGCCCAGGTCCTGATCCACCGGACGCGCACCATCGACGTCGTCGCCCGCTACGGCGGCGAGGAATTCGCCGCGCTCCTACCGGAGACCGCCTACGACGGCGCCCTTCTCCTGGCCGAGCGCCTGCGCGAGCACGTCGCACTGCTCGAGCTCAAGCCGCGCCCCAGCGTCGAGGCAAACGGCACCGCCTCACCGGCCGCGGTCGGTACCGAGCCGCTGCGCTGCACCATCAGCATCGGCCTTGCCATGCTCGACCGCGACCGCATGCCCGCGCCCGACGACCTGGTCGCCGCCGCCGACGAAGCGCTCTACGCCGCCAAGCACGGCGGGCGCAACCGCGTCGCCGTGGATCCCCTGTCGGTCCCAGCAATCGGCTAAAGCTACTCCACGAACGCCCCGCGCTGCACCCTTTCGTACAGCCGGCCAAAGTCGGGCGTATCGTCCTCGTGCAGCAGCTCGAGGCGCAGGCCGCGGATCGTGCCCTCCTCGCGTCCCGTCAGACGCTGCACATTGATCGCCGTCAACGACGGGAAGTAGAGGGAGTGACCGTCGCGCAGGCGCACCGCGGCGACGTGCTTCGGCACCGGCGTTGGCTTGTTCCCCGATAGGCGCGCCAGCGCGTCCTCGTCCACCTCCACGCCCAGCCCTGGACCGTCCGGCACCGGTGAGCTGCCCTCCACCACCGGGATACGTGAGACGGTGATGTCGTCTTCGTACTGGTCGTCCAGGTTGACGGAGTGCATCGTGGCGGACGGGCAGACCGCGGCCAGGTGCAGGGCCAGCACCTTGGTCAGCGTGCCACCCGTGACCTGGAGCAGCTGGGGGATGTTCAGCCCGGCCAGCGCCGCGCCGCGCTGGAGCGTGCTGCCGATCGCGCCGCCGCTCATGTACGCGTCGGCCATACCCTGCGCCACCTCTTGAAAGCCGCCCAGCGGCGCGGGATGCA
>DASTZM010000723.1:0-2153 GCA_035764305.1 Chloroflexota bacterium
CGCTCCAGGCAACACCCGTCCAGCTGACCTGAACTGAGCCGGCCTGTCCAGCGGTGGCGACCGACGCCACGGTGAAGCTGCCCGCGGCAGTCTGGAACGTGTTACCCGCCGTGGTGAGTACGGCGGTGAAGAGCGCGCTGGTGAAGCGGGCGCCGGCGGCCGTGCGCCCGTAGACATATCCGAGCACGAACAGCAGCGCCAAGCCTGTCGAGAGACGCAGCGCAAATCTCATGCCCGGTCGCTCCGCGTCCTCAGCGCTTTCCGCGCCAGATGTCGCGCAGGAAAGACGCCGTCAGGAAGACCGCTGGGGCGCCGATGAGGACGGCGCGTGCCAACGGAGCCGAGAGCCAGTTGATGAGGTAGCCGGCGTACGGCAGCGTAGCCACGACCTTCCATCCGGTTCCACGGAAGGTGACCGTGTATGGATCAGGGATGTTGTTGGCGTCGCCCTTGGTGCGGAACGTCGGCAGCTGCGCCCCCTCGATCCTCTCGACGATGCGATGGGTGACGGCGGTCTGCGGTCCCTCGGGGCGGTCGTAGGTGATGACGTCGCCCACGCGAAGCGAATCTGGCGGCACGGGCTGAACGAGCACGGCGCTCCCAGTGTGGATCGCAGGCTCCATGCTGCCGCTCCGCACGATCAGCATCTGGTAGCCCGCGGCCCGCGGCGCTGCGAGCATGCCGACCACCAGGAGCGCCGCCGCCGCCCAGGCGGCGAAGAGGAGGCCGGTGAAGGCGCGGAGCGCGCGGCGGGTTACGGGCGGCGCAGCCGCAGCCACGTACGATGTAGCCATAGAAGCCCCAGCCCCGCGCCGGGGACTATGAGGAACAGCGCCCTCCCTGCGGGCTGCTGCGTGAAGGCAAAGACGTAGCCCGCGAATGGAACGGAGAACGTCACGCGCCACGCGATCCCCTGGAGTTGCACGTCCCACGGATCGGCGACGTTGTTGGCATCTCCCTTCGTACGGAAAACCGGGACGGCGGGAAGCCCGGCCGCGGGCGCGCCGGCTCGGACCTCGACGACACGGTGCGTGATCGTGTTATCGGGATCCTCCGGGCGCCGGAATGTGATCACATCCCCGACTCTTACGTCGGCCGGCTGAACGGGCTGAACGATGACGAGCGCACCTGTGTGGATACTGGGCTCCATGCTGCCGCTGCGCACGATGAATGTCTCGTATGCGAAGAAGCGAGGTCCGATGGTGAGCCCCAAGACGACGGCGATCGCCAGACCGCACACGACGGTGAGCAGGAGGTTTGACAGCGCCTCCCAGGCGGGAGCAGCCTGACGCGCTGGGGCGTCTGACACCGACGAGGTACGTGATGGCGCGGCCGCCGCTCCGACAGCGGAATGTGGCGCGGCGGCGGCCATGGCGCTCATCGGCTCACTCACCTGTTCGTCGCGGTCCATTGGAAGGAAAAGGTGGAGCTCTGCCCGACGGCGGTGGTGGCGGCCGACGGCAGCGTCACCCTTAGCTCGAGGTGCGCGGTGGCGCCGGCGGCGACAGCCCCGTTCGCGGTGCCGGCAGTAAGCGGGATGGTAGTCCCCGGTGCGATCTGACCGCTGTAGAGCTGTTCCTTTGTCGCGGAGCACGTGACGCTGCCGCTCACCGAGCTCCAGGTCCCCGGACAACGGTTGATCTCCAGCTGCAACCGGCGTGAGGTTGTCGCGTCGCTATCGAGCAGGCTGCTCGCAGACGTGAGGCTGGCATCAAAGCTCAAGTCAACGTCGAGCGTGCCCGTGTTGGACAGGTCGAGGTACTTCGCCAGCGTCTCGCCCGGCAGGAGGTCCAGCACCGTCCCGAATGAGAATGACCCCGAGCCGCCGTTCGGGCTGCCGAATGATTCGGTCATGGCGACGGCTCCGGTGGCAAAGGTGTTGCCCGGTCCAACTGTCTCCGCGCTGAACCCGGCATACGTTCCCAGCGCCACGCTGCACAGCGCGAGCACCCCCGTCATGGCGGACAGCACCACCTGCCGCGCGTTGTCCAGGACGTAAGATGCGCCGTTCAACGCGACGGCGTTCAGCCTTGCCCGACGCGTACGTCGCCGCGGACCAAAGTCGTGAGTAGGCGGGGCGATATCCAGCCAGTACCCGCGCTCCTTGGCGGGCGAGGTCATCTCCTCGGCACTAGCCCGGTGGGCCTACTGCG
>DASTZM010000724.1:0-2424 GCA_035764305.1 Chloroflexota bacterium
CGCCGGATCGCTTTCGTGCCCTCGGCCGCACTGCGTCCGGACGCTATCTCGTCGTGATCTACCAGCAGCTCGACGCCACAACCATCCGCCCGATCACCACCTGGGACATGCGACCACATGAGCGACAGATCTACGACCGCCAGGCGCGCCGCTGACAGGCGCGGCACCCCACGGGCGGCGCGCCTCCCGGCCGGTCTCACGCCCCAGCAGGAGGCGGACTGGTGGGACGCACACCCAGACTACTGGGACCAGCAGCCCGGTGGCGCGCCCGACGACGTTGTCGCCCCGGCCTCTTCTCCGGCGGCGCGCCGCACTCGGCCGATCAACCTTCGCCTCCCGGTGGACTTGATCGAAGCGCTCAAGCGCGAGGCCGCGCGACGAGACCTGCCCTACCAAACCCTGATTCGCGTCTGGCTGCGTGAGCAGCTCGACCGGCACCAGACCGATCCAGCTCCCGCCCGCGTCGCCGAGTCCAAGCCCCCCTACGGCACCCGCAAACGCGCCGGCTAGTCACGAACCGCGGCGCACTGGTGCGTGCGCGCTCCTCAGGGCAAGCCTCACACGGACTCCGGCCCGACGCGCCCGCCGGCCGACCCCCGCGCGTGTTGTCACACATCCTCCTCCCAGACCGTCAGTACAGCACGACCCAACCCGTGAACAGACATCGCTGGCTGACGTCGACGGTTCTAGACGCTCCCGTGTGCCCCGAGACAACTGACCGTCCCGTCGCCCGCAGCGCCGGCTCTGCCCCACGATCCCGCGCCGAACCGCGCACCAACCCCGTTTACACAAAGACATCCCATGACCACCGCCACCAGGACCAAGCCGGCCAAACCATCCTCGGCACCCCGCCCCGCCCATCAGCCGGCGCCCCAGCTGGCGCCGCACATCGCCGACACCCACGACCTCATCCGCGTCCACGGCGCCCGCGAAAACAACCTCAAAGACGTCGACATCCAGCTCCCCAAGCGCCGCCTCACCGTCTTCACCGGCGTCTCCGGCTCGGGCAAGAGCTCACTCGTCTTCGGCACTATCGCCGCCGAATCCCAGCGCCTGATCAACGAGACCTACAGCGCCTTCGTCCAGGGCTTCATGCCCACCCTCGCCCGCCCCGACGTCGACGTCCTCGACGGCCTCACCACCGCCATCGTCGTCGACCAGGAGCGCATGGGCGCCGATGCCCGCTCCACCGTCGGCACCGCCACCGACGCCAACGCCATGCTCCGCATCCTCTTCAGCCGCCTAGGAAAACCCTTCGTCGGCCCCCCCATCGCCTTCTCGTTCAACGTCCCCACCCGCCGCGCCAGCGGCGCCATGACCGTCGACAAGGGCAAGGGCGAGCGCATCGTCGTGCGCGACCTCGTCTACCACGGCGGCATGTGCCCCCGCTGCGAGGGCCGCGGCTCGGTCACCGACTTCGACCTCTCCCAGCTCTACGACGAGTCCAAATCCCTCGGCGAGGGCGCCCTCCGCATCCCCGGCTACAGCATGGACGGCTGGTACGGCCGCATCTTCCGCGGCTCCGGCTTCTTCGACATGGACAAGCCCATCAAGAAGTACTCCAAGAAGGAGCTCCACGACCTCCTCCACAAGGACCCCACCAGGATCAAGGTCGACGGCATCAACCTCACCTACGAGGGTCTGATCCCCCGGATCCAGAAGTCCATGCTCTCCAAGGACGTCGACGCCCTCCAGCCCCACGTCCGCGCCTTCGTCGACCGAGTCATCACCTTCACCACCTGCCCCGACTGCAAGGGCACCCGCCTCACCCAGGAAGCCCTGTCGTCCAAGATCAAGGGCAAGAACATCGCAGAGCTGTGCCAGATGCAGATCAGCGACCTCGCCGACTGGCTGCGCGGCCTCGGCGGCGCGTCGGTCGCGCCGCTCATCGCCAAGCTCCAGCACACCCTCGACTCGTTCGTCGAGATTGGCCTCGGCTACCTCTCGCTCGACCGGCCCGCCGGCACGCTGTCCGGGGGAGAGGCGCAGCGCACCAAGATGATCCGGCACCTCGGCTCGGCGCTCACCGACGTCACCTACGTCTTCGACGAGCCCACCGCCGGCCTCCACCCCCACGACGTCCGGCGCATGAACGACCTCCTCCTCCGCCTGCGCGACAAGGGCAACACCGTCCTCGTCGTCGAGCACGAGCCCGAGACCATCGCCATCGCCGACCACGTCGTCGACCTCGGCCCCGGCGCCGGCGCGTCCGGCGGCACCGTCTGCTTCGAGGGCACCGTCGACGGCCTGCGCGCCAGCGGCACCCTCACCGGCCGCCACCTCGAGGACCGCGCCGCCCTCAAGCCGTCCGTCCGCAAACCCACCGGCGCACTGAAGATCCGCGGCGCCACCACCCACAACCTCCAGAACGTCGACGTCGATATCCCCCTCGGCGTCCTCGTCGTCGTCACCGGCGTCGCCGGC
>DASTZM010000725.1:0-7308 GCA_035764305.1 Chloroflexota bacterium
GCTGGCGTGCTTCGGCCAGTCCCACCTCCCAGCCGGGCAAGTGCTCCGCGAGCAGCTCGTCGTCTGACTTGCCGGCGGCTTCGGGGCGCGCGCGCACGTAGGCCAACTCGACGGTCCACATGCCATCGACGAGGATGCGTCCGCGCAGGCGCGCGAGCATGCGGCGGACAGCGCTTTCGTCGACCCAGGGTGGTGCGGCGGCGTAGTCAACCCCGTCCGGATCGACGTCGCGCTCGCCGTCCGGAATGGCGACATCGTCGGCGATGAGCCATGCGCCGTGGTGGAGGGGCGCACGCTGTGGGAACGGAGGGAGATGGGGCAGGATGTTGTCCCAGTAGGCGACGTCGGCGGCGATGTGGGCGACGTACCCGGCCATCCAGGCACGGCTACTCGGCCCGAGTGCGGTGGGATCAGCGACGACGGGGTGCGCCGCGGTCAGGCTGGCCACGACGTGGGGCCAGGTCTCGCGGCGCTGGTCATCGTAGAAGTGCGTGCTCGCCTTGTCGGCGCCGTGAAAGATGCGCAGCGCGTCGGGCGCGACCCCACCGGCGTAGAACTCGGCGCGGTGATCGCGCAGCAGCGCCGCGAGCGACGAATCGGAATCGAGCAGGGCGGCGCGCGCGTGCGCTAGAAGCGCCCAGTGGCAACGCAACCGCGGCACGGGCTAGACGCGCGTCAGCGGGCCGCTGGCGACGGCGAAGACCTGGGCGACGTACTTCACGCTCACGCCGGGGATGCGCGTGGGAATCTCAACGACCCCAACGCCGACGCGGCTGTACTCCGGGCGGAGCAGGTTTTCCAGATGGGAAGGCGACTCGACCCAGGCGTCAAACAGCGACCACATCGCAACGTCATTCGAGTAGCCGCTGGCGCCGAGGTTCTCGCCGACGCGGCCCAATCCCGGTCCTCGCACCTGCGAGATCAGCCAATCGGGGCCGAACCCTAGACCGGGGATGTCGTGCTCGACGCGCCCCGTCTCCGCCATGATGGCGCAGCGCGCGCGCGCCAGATCGACCAGCACGTCGTCTGACTCGAGCGGTCGGAGGCCATGGTCCAGACGGAAGAGATTGATGAGGTTGTGGACGGTTCGCTCGGCTGCGACGGTGTACGGCGGCTCGGCAGAAACTTCCGCTGGCGGCTCGGGAAGCGCTTCCTGGGCCCGGACGATGCCGGTGATGGACATGGAGAAGAGCGCGGTCACCGCCAGCCACAACGCCGCCAGGCGAACTGCCGCACCAGAGCACATGAAGAAAGACTACTGCGTGTAGACGGCTGGGACAATTCCGCCGGGAGCCGTGGGAAGCGCGATGGGACGGGCGGACCTCCATGTCCACACGACGTGGAGCGACGGGATGATGACGCCGGTTCAACTCGTGGAACGAGTCGCCGACCGCGGGCAGCTCGACGTGATCTCCGTGGCCGACCACGATCAGGTTCGTGGCGCGCTTGAGGCGGTGGAGTGGTGTGCGGGCCAGCCGGGCAGATCCATCGAAGCCGTCGTGGGGACCGAGATCAGCGCGTCCTGGGGACGCCACCTGGTGGCGCTCTTCTTCTCCCAGCCGTATCCGACCGCGCCCTTCCCGAGGTTCAAGGGGTTGGCGGAGACGGCAGCCCGTGTGGCCGACGCGGGTGGCGTCGTCATCGTCCCACACGCGCTGAGCATGCTGGTGCCGAGTGTCGGCGAACGCGCGATGCGAAGTCTGCTCGCAACGCGCGACGCGCGCCGGACAGTGGTGGGACTAGAAGTGTGCAGCGGCGTTGTGGGGGGGCATGCGGCGGAGTCGGGCCTTCGCACGCTGAACGCGGGTCGCTGGCACCTGGCGGAGGTGGGCAGCTCCGACGCGCACCACCTGGCACAAGTGGGGGCGGCCTTCACCGAATTCCCAGGCAGGACGCCTGCGCACCTCCTCGCCGCGCTCCGCGGGCGCGAGACACGCGCGCGGTGGGGTCAGGCGGTGGGGGTGCCATTCACCAGTCACGCGCGCCAGGGCTGGCGCAGCCTGGTGGTGAAGCCGGTGCGTGAGCTACGCGCGGTGCTGACCGGCCGCGACAGGTAAACGAAGCCTGGGGAGTGCCGTGCTCATCGACTCGAGCGCGGCGACGAACGAGAGTCGCTCTTCATCGACCAGGTCATTCACCGTGGGCGGCCTGGCGCGCTCGTCGTAGAGGTGTTGGTCGAGCGCCTGGAGCGCGGTGCGCGCGATCTCCAGCGGGGAGGGCTGGCCGGGCGGGAGCGCGCGCATCTGCGCGGGGGTGGTCGTGCGGAGCGTGATGAATGCGCTCAGCGCTTGGTAGGAGACGATCGAGCGCTCCGCCTGCCAGGCGGCCTTGGACCACGCGTCGAGTCCGGCGGCGCGCCGCGCGACCTCGATGTCGAACTCGCGCGCCAGAACGGACTGCTCGCGCAGCCAGGCAACGCGCATGCGTGTTAGCAGCAGTCCGACGCGGATCAGCGGTTCGGGGGGCAGATCGACGCTGTTCAGCATCTGCTCGCAGGCCGAGTCAAGTTGTCGGCCGCACTCGGCCAGCACGTCGCGCTGGCCGCTGGCCCACGCCGCGCCGGCGGCGACGCCGGCGTATGCCTCGAAGGTTCCGGTGCGGCGCCCCTGGTCGAGCGCGTACTCGGTGAGGGTGAGCGCGGCGCGCTTGTAGAAGTCCTTGGCCCAGTCGGTGTTGCCCACCAGCCAGCACGCGCGGGCGGCGCGGAGCAAGATGGCGCCGGGAAGCTCGTCGCGCCGCGTGTGCTGGCGCAGCTCGTCGACGAGCTCGAGAGTGGTCTGAATCTCTCGGTCGAGCTGCTCAGCCGCGCTCGACCCGGTACCCACGGGCGAGGCTGTCATCGGGGCGCGATTATAGGTTCGCGCCGGTGATCGTGCCGCCGGCCAGGACTACGTCGCCGTCGTAGAGCACAACCGACTGTCCGGGGGTGATTGCCCGCTGCGGCTCGTCAAAGACGACCTGGACGGCGCCTTCGCCACGGGCCGGGAGCGGCGCGACCGTGGCGGGCGCTTCGCTCATTCGGTAGCGGATGCGCGCGCGGCAGCGAAGTGGGCCGTCGAGGGAGGGGAGGGCGACGAGGTTCACGTCCTCGGCGACGAGCTCGCGGCAGAGCAAGTCCTTGTCCGGGCCGACGACGATGGTGTTGCGCTCGGGCTCGATGCCGATGACGAACAGCGGCTCGCGGCTGGTGAGGCCGAGTCCCTTGCGCTGACCGATGGTGTAGTTGATGACGCCGCTGTGCTGCCCAAGGTAGCGGCCAGCGTGGTCGACGATGGGGCCGGGCTGTGCTGCCTCGGGCGCCTGTGCCGCGACGTAGCGGCCGTACTTGTTATCGGGGACGAAGCAGATCTCCATGCTTTCGGGCTTGCTCGCCACCGCGAGGCCGAGCTCTAGCGCCAGACGGCGAGTTTCGGTCTTGGGCAGGTGGCCGAGCGGGAAGAGGGTGCGGGCGAGCTCGTCCTGGCGCATCGGATACAAGACGTAGGACTGGTCCTTGGAAGGATCGATCGCCTTGCGGAGTCGCCAGCGGCCGGTGGACGGATCCTGGTCGCGGCGGACGTAGTGGCCCGTGGCGACGAACTCGGCGCCAAGGGCAGCGGCGCGCTGGAGCACGGGGCGGAACTTGACGTGCTGGTTGCAGCGCACGCAGGGGTTCGGGGTCCGGCCGCGAGCGTATTCGCGCACGAAGTCGTCGATGACGAACTCACGGAAGAGCTCGCGGAAGTTGAGGACGTAGTAAGGGATGCCGAGGGAGTCGGCGACGCGGCGGGCGTCGTCGACCGCGGAGTTGCCGCAGCAGGCCTTGGAGCGGGCGGAGGCGGTGGAGTCGCAGGAGTCCGCGTCGGCAAAGGCGCCTTCGGGCCAGACGTTGAGGGTGACGCCGATGACGTCGTGCCCGTCGCGCTTGAGGAGGGCGGCGGTGACGGAGGAGTCGACGCCGCCGCTCATGGCAACTACGATGCGGGCCATAGGACTAGAGAGAGTCTAGTCCTATGGCGTCAGCAGGTGGGGCCGCCGACGTTCTTGGCGACGGCCCCGGCTGGGGCGGGGTCGGGCTTAGGCTCGCCCTTCTTCTTACCGCGGACGAGCGCGGGGTCGACGCCCCGAACGATCATCACGGCATGGGGGAGGATCTCGCCAACGGCAGTCAGGTTCTCGGTCGCGGCCTTGGGGCTACCGGGCAGGTTGACGATGAGCGTCTTGCCCCTGATCCCGGCGGTGGCGCGGGTGAGCATTGCGTAGGGGGTGACTCGCAGGCTCTCCAGCACCATCCCGCTCACGATCCAGGGGGTCTCGCGCTCGATCACCTTGCGGGTGGCCTCGGGCGTGACATCGGTGGGAGAGAGCCCAGTTCCGCCGTTGGTGAGGATGAGGTCGAGCTGGTGCTCGTCGACCCATTCGAGGAGGGTCTGTGAGATCGCCTCGACGTTGTCGGGAACGACCTTGTACTGCTTCACCTGGCCTTTGAGGAGGTCGACGACCAGGTTGTGGATGGTGGGCCCGGTAGTGTCGGCGCGCTCGCCGCGCGCGCTGCGGTCGCTGCAGGTCAGGATGCCGACGTGCAGCTCCTCGGGTCCGTGGTGCTCATGATCGTCGGCGTGCTGCGCCGCGTGCGCGTGCCCGGTTTTGGTGTCTGCCATGTGTGTCAGCCTCTGGGTATCTCTGGCGGACGACTGTACCTTCTGGTATAGCTCTTGCAGGCACGGAATCGTGCCGCGGGTTGTGACGTGACGTGACGCGGAAGTGAGTGAGGTGTCGCGCGTGAACGTGGGTGAGATTGGGCAGTTTCCGGTGTGCCGCCGGTGCGGCGAAGGTGATCTGGTTCCCCTCTCGGACTTTGGCGGGCAGGGGGCGGCCGTGCAGTTCAAGGCGTGGGTGTGCACCAATCCGACGTGCGGCTTCAATCTGAAGATCCGCAACGGCGAGGTGTTCATGAATGAAGCGGTGACAGACGTGCAGGGGCAACCGAGCCACGGCGATCGCGGAGACCGAGGGGACCGAGGGGACCGAGGCGATCTGCGCCCGCACGGCGGCTATCGCGGCGGTCGCTGAGCGCAAACGCCGACCGCACCCGCCGCCGGCAGGCGTACCCCACTAGAATCGAGGTGTGCTGCGCGCACACCTCGACGAGACCAAGCACTGCTACCTCCACCCCCACCGGGTGGTGGCGACGCAGTGCGCGCGCTGCAAGACACCATACTGCGATGAGTGCCTCGAGACGCGAGACACAGGGCTGTTCGCGCGCATCGTCGCCAAGGATGAGCGCAACCCGCCGCCGCTGTTTTGCAGTCGCTGCGCTGGCGAGGTCGAGGCGCTGGAGGCGATGGAGGCGGAGCGGCGTCGCCCGCTCTACCAGCGGCTGCGGCCGACGCGCGACGGGCTGCGGCGCGCGGCCATCTGGGCCGCGGTGCTGGCCGTGATCGGCGTGCCGATGTCGTTCGCGGTGCGCAACATGGCGGAGACGACGATCACGCCGGAAGAGCTGGGCCGCATCAAGCTGGCGCTCTCGGGAGGCTTTCTGGCGCCGGAGGGCATCAACTTCGTCGGCGAGGCGTTTCAGGGGCGCTTCGTTCGGGCCACCGCGGCGTCGCAGCGCGCCCACGAACCGACGCGGCTGCTCGACTCGTGGGCGCAGCCGGAGGTACCGGGATGGCGGTCGGCCGACGGGAAGGTGCCGATCGACCTCGTGTTCGAGCTGCAGCAGGTGATCCGGTTTAACGCGATCGTGCTCAAGGCGCAGCCGGGTGAGCCGCCGGAGACGTGGGTGCGCGACGTCGAGCTGCACGTCGCCGGTGGCGCGGACGGACCGTTCACGCGCGTCTACGCCGGCCGGATGGCACCGAGCAGTGAGCTGCGCGACAACTTCCCAGACGCGACGGGACGGTTTGTGCTGCTGCGCGTCCTGAGCACCCAAGGGAACGCGCCGTATGTGTCGCTGGCCGAGCTGGAGCTGTACTACGCGCCCACGATTAAGAGCTAGGCATGGTCTTCAATCTCTTCCGACGTCCACGACCACAACCGACGCGAGAGGCGGCGCAACCTGACGCGCAACCCGACGCGCAACCAGAGGCGCCCCTTGAGCCTGCACGCGAGATCGAGCAGTCGCTCGAGAAGACGCGCGGTGGGATGTTCGGCGCGGTACGGAGCCTCTTTCAGCAGCGCCGAGAGCTAGACGCGTCTTTCTGGGACGAGCTGGAAGAGACTCTGCTCCAGGCCGACGTCGGCGCGCACACCACGGCGGACCTGGTGGACGAGCTGCGCGCGCGCCACGCGCGCCGGCGCTTCTCCACGCCCGAGGAGGCCGAAGAGGCGCTGCAGGAGGTGATGGTGGGACTGCTGGGGACCGAGCGTCCGTCGCTCAACCTCCCCGAGCCGTTGGGGGTCATTCTGGTGGTGGGCGTCAACGGGGTGGGGAAGACGACGAGCATCGCCAAGCTGGCGCATTTCCTGGCAGACGCCGGGCGGAAACCGCTGCTGGTCGCGGGCGACACGTTCCGCGCGGCGGCGATCGATCAGCTCAAGATATGGGGCGAGCGGACACGCACGCCGGTGGTGGCGCAGGTACCGGGTGCCGACCCGGGTGCGGTGGCCTATGACGGCATCCAGGCGGCGCGCAGCCGAGGATTGGACGTCGTGATCATCGACACCGCCGGGCGGCTCCACACCAAGACGAACCTGATGGACGAGCTGAGCAAGGTGCGGCGGATCGTCGAGCGGCAGCTCCCCGGGGCGCCGCACGAGACGCTGCTGGTCCTGGACGCGGTCACCGGGCAGAACGGCTTGACGCAGGCCAAGACGTTCGCGCAGGCGGTGGGCGTGACCGGACTGATCCTGGCCAAGCTCGACAGCTCGGCCAAGGGTGGGGTTGTGTTCTCCATCGCGCAGGAGCTGAAGCTGCCGATCAAGTTCGCGGGGACGGGGGAGCAGCTTGGCGACTTCACGCCCTTCGATCCTCAGGCCTTCGCGGCAGCGCTGTTCAAGTAGAGTTTCGGTCGGGAGTCTCTGGGCATGTTCGAGGCGTTGACCGACCGGCTGCAGGGTGTCTTCAAGGACCTGAGCGGCAAGGGCAAGCTCTCCGAGCAGGACGTCGACGAGGCGCTGCGTGAGGTACGCCTGGCGCTCCTGGAGGCGGACGTCAACTTCAAGGTGGCGCGCGACTTCATCAAGCGCGTGCGCGACCGGGCCTTGTCGGCGGAAGTGCAGGAGAGCCTGACGCCCGCGCAGCAGGTCTTGAAGGTCGTCGACGAGGAGCTCGTGGCGACGCTTGGCGGCGAGCCGGGTCGGATCGACTGGACGGGGCAGACACCG
>DASTZM010000726.1:0-8621 GCA_035764305.1 Chloroflexota bacterium
CCGGGAGCGGCCCCCGCACGCGGCGGCTAGTCGCCGCGGTCCTTGTTGCCTTTGGTGGCCCTCGTCTTTGCCTTGCTCCGCCGGTCGGCTGCCAGTGACCTGCCGACGCTGACCTGGTCGGTCGTAAACTGGCCTTCGCTGTCGCGGCGCACGTAGCGTGACCCTCCCGCCTTGCCCGGCGTCGTGTCGATACGCTCGCGCTTGCCCCGCGGCGCATCCGCCCGCGAGCTGGCCTTCACCGCGCTCTTCGTGGACGTCTTCTTCGCCGCGCTCGTCTTTGCGGTGGACTTCTTCGCGGTGGACTTCTTCGCTGCGCTCCCACCGGCGGCGCGCCGGGTGCCGGCCGTCTTGCCAGCAGCCTTGAGCGGCTTCGTGACGAACGCCGAGCCCGCGCGCGTCGCCGTCTTCACCGCGGAGCCGACGCGCGCCACCATCGGCGAGCGCGCCGCCGCGGCCAGTCTCCGCCCGAGCATCTTGGGAATCGCCATACGAATCACCCTTTCTACTGGCCGCGGTCGAGACGCGCGGCCGCCGCAGACATGGGATCGCAGGTTGCGTGCCATGGAGCGCTAGATGTAGTGTGCCCGCGGGAGGTGGCGTCGGGCAGGGCGGCTAGCGGCCATGGCTATGGCCCGAAGACGTCGAGTACGTCCGCGCCGCGCAGCACCGCGGTGCGTGAGTCGATCCGCTGCGTCCCGGGCCGCCTGAGGAAGCCCTCCAGTCTCGCTTCGTGTCCTTCCAGGTAGCGGACCTCCCACTCGTAGGGTGGCTCGAGCCGCAGCGGATCGATCGCGCGCTTGCTGACGCGCTGGCACGCCTCCTTCGCTCCCGCGCGGATGCGGCGCCGCGCCTCGGCGGGCGAGAGCGAGACGGCCCCCTCCGGGCCGGTCCCCTGCTTGGTCGCGACGCCGACGATGTTCGGCACCAGCGCCCGCGCCTCGAGCACGGCCTTGTCGTCACCCGAGAGGAAGGCCACCGGCACGTCGAAGCGCGTTCCCGCCATGTAGGCGTGCGTGCCGAACTCGCCCACCGGACTCCCGTTGAGCTTGTGGTACTCGATCGTCTTGGACGAGAACGTATGGGCCAGCGGCGCCTCGGGGGTCCCGGCCATCGCGTGCTGCCCGACGAAGAACAGCGCGTCGTAGGTCTCGTCGAGGCCCCACGGGTGGGGAACCCCCCGCGCGTAGCGCGCGCCGTCGTGGACCAGCTCGTAGAGGATCCCGCCGCTCCCGTGGCCGTCCAGAACCAGCACGTCTGCTTTGGGGTCGGCGTCCAGGATGCCGTCGACGCAGGCGTTGACTTCGCGCGTGAGGATGCGCATCGCCTCCTCTACCGCCGGGTGGGGCCGCGCGTTATCCCGCGTCTGCCCGAAGGTGAAGACCATGGCCGCGCCCTCGAGGTCGGTGATGACAAAGATCTTGAGCGGGCGCCTGCGGTGGTTGCGGTGGTTGCCGTGCTTCTTCGCCACAGCGCCCAACTCTACACGGCTGCGCGCGGTGGCGCCGCCACATTCCTCGAAGGCCGCGGCAGCCCCGTCACTCAGGTTCGATACTCTCATCCGATAGCTCATGGAACTTCCGCCCACCGCCGGCCTGCTCGCCGTCGCGCTGCTGCTCGCCGCCAACGGCTTCTTCGTCGCCGCCGAGTTCGCGATCGTCGCCGTCCGGAGGAGCCGCCTGGAGCAGCTCGCCGCCGAGGGGCGCGGCGACGCGCGTCTGGCGATGAAGATCGTCGCGCACCTCGACACCTACATCGCCGCGTGCCAGGTCGGGATCACGCTGGCCTCGCTCGTTCTGGGCTGGATCGGCGAGCCCGCGCTTGCCCACGTCATCGAACCGCCCGTCGAGGCGCTCGTCGGGGCCCTCGCCCCGGCCGTGGCCCACGCCGTGTCGTTGATCGTCTCGCTCGCGCTGATCACGTCGCTCCACATCATCGTGGGCGAGCAGGCGCCGAAGGGGCTCGCCCTGCAGCGGGCCGAGGGGGTCGTGCTGTGGACCGCCCGGCCGCTCCAGCTCTTCGAGCTGCTCTTCCGCTGGCCGACGTGGCTCCTGCAGAAGCTCACCGGCCTGCTGCTGCGGCTGGCCGGCCTGTCCCCCGTCACCGAGCACGGCGCGGTGCACAGCATCGAGGAGCTGGCCATGCTCGTCAGCGGCAGCCGCGAGGCCGGCCTGGTCGAGGAATCGGAGGCCCGGATCGCCGTGCGCGCGTTCTCCTTTGCCGACCTCACCGCCGGCGCGCTCATGACGCCCCGCACCGAGGTCGACGCCGTGCCGGTCGACGCGTCTCCGGACGTGTTGACGCAGGCCGCCGGCCGCTCGCGCCACATCCTGCTCCCCGTCTACCAGGGCTCGCTCGACACGATCGTCGGCGTGCTCAACGTCGTGGACCTGTACCGAGCCCTGGCCGTCCCGGCTGCCCCGGCTGTCCCGGCACCGTCTCTGGTGGACGTGCGCCGGCTGCTCCGCCCCACGATGGTCGTCCCCGAGTCCAAGCCCGCCGACGACATCCTGGAGGAGATGCGCACCACCGGCCGGCACTTCGCCGTCGTGATCGACGAGTACGGCGGCACCGCCGGCATCCTCACGCTCGACGATCTCCTGGAGGCCATCGTCGGCCCGATCAGCGAGGCGCCCGCGCCGGACGGATCGACCGACCCGGCGCAGCCGGCGGTCGCCGCCGACGGCTCGGTGGTCGTGGACGGGCTGACGCGGCTCGAGGAGTGGGAAGAGCTGACGGGCGTGGAACTGACGCCCGACGATCACGCGCAGGCGGAGACCATCGGCGGTGTGGTGATGCACCGGCTGGGGCGCATCGCCGCGGTGGGCGACGAGCTCACGCTCGCGGGGCGCGGCGTACGCGTCGAGGCGCTCGACGGCCTGCGCGTCGCCCTCGTACGGCTCCTGCCGCGCCCCGTCGACCGTCAGGATCCACCCGACCAGGCGGGCGCCGGCGGGAGCCCCGGCGAGCGGGGGCTACCGCCGGCCGCGCTGCTGGTCTTCGCCGCGCTGGACGCGGCGCCCGGGCTTGCCGCCCTGGCCGCATGACGACACGCGGGTAGGCACGCGGCGAGTCACCCGCTCAGGTACGCCGCACGCGCAGCCACGAGAGGTCCAGCCAGCCTTCTTGCAGCGCCAGCGTGACCGCCGCCGACCGATTCGGCACGCGCAGCTGGTGGAGCATCTCGCTGACGCAGTTCTTCACCGTCTGCACGGTGTGCCCGGTCTGCGCCGCCAGCTCCTCGTTGGTGTACCCCTCGGCGATCCCCGCCAGCAGGTGCAGCCCGCGCGCGTTGGGCTTCTCCGGCTTGCCCGCCGGGCCGCGTTTCGCTGTGCACCGGGCCACCAGACCGCTCCTTCGGGTTGGGTCGGCGATCAATCCACCGGCAGCGCCGGCGACGGATGTCCACCCGCCGGCGCCTGGGAATCCCTCACGGCGAGGTGATGCTAGTCCCACTCTCCCCGCGGCGCAAGGGAATAGTTCACGCCCTCCGTTTCAATCCCGTTTCACTGCCCCGGGCGGCGCGGCGGGAGACGCTAGAACCAGCTCGCCTTGTCGACGACGTTGAGCAGCGGCTCGCCCTTGGCGAAGCGCCGCGCGTTCTCGGCGATGACCGAGACGCGCGCCGGGTCGAGGTCCGGGCCGCGGTCCGCCACGTGCGGCGTGAGGATCGTGTTCGGGGCGGACCACAGCGGGTGGTCTTTGGGCAGCGGCTCGATCTCGTACACGTCGATCCCCGCGCCGGCGATCGTGCCGCTGCGCAGCGCGTCGTTGAGCGCGTCGAGCTTCGTCGTCATGCCGCGTCCAATGTTGATGAAGTAGGCCGTCTGCGTCATCCTGGCGAAGCGCTCGGCGTTGAACAGCCCCTCGGTCTGCGGCGTGTGGGGGATCGTCAGGATCACGAAGTCCGCCCGGGGCAGCAGCTCGTCGAGCTTGTCCGGCCGGTGGAGCTCGGCCACCCCTTCCGGCGCGTCCTGGCGCCGCGCGTCGACGCCGATCACGCGCATGCCGAACGCGGCGCACAGCCGCGCGGTCTCGGACCCGATGTTCCCGACACCGACGATCAGCGCGGTAGAGGTGGGGAGGTAGCGCACGCTGTCTCCGCCGTGCGGCTGCCACAGCGCGTCGCGCTGCTGGCGCGCGTAGGTGTGGAGATTGCGCGCGAAGTACAGCACGTAGGACATGATGTGGGCGGGGATGCGGTCGTTGAAGATCCCGCGCAGGTTGGTCACCGTGACCGGGTGGGCCACCAGCTCCGGGTGGTAGTAGCCCGCGGTGGGGGCGGCGGCCGGGGCCTGCAGCCACTTGAGCTGCCTGGCCTCTCTCAGGACGGCGGGAGAGATCGTGCCGTACGCGGCGGGCGCGTCGGCGATCTCGCGCTTCGCTTCGTCCTCGTCCTCCGGGAGCACGATCTGCGCTTCGGGCGCCTCGTCGGCGATCGCGGCGGCCAGGTCGCGGCTGCGGTTGTTCTGCGGCGGCAGGAAGACGAGCTTGAAAGGCATGACCCCGATTATGGGTCTTCGGGGCGTCTGGGAGTGTCTCGGCGCGGAGGGGTGCAGCCGCCTACGGCGTCTCGTGCGGTCGCAGGGGGAGCAGCACGTGGAACGTCGCCCCCTCACCCGGACCGGGCGATTCCGCCCAGATGAGGCCGCCGTGGCGCTCCACGATGTCGCGCGAGATGTAGAGCCCCAGCCCCAGCCCGCCGAACTGCTCCGCGGGATTGGCGTGCAGGCGCTGGAAGGGGGCGAACAGCCGCTCCGTCTGCCCCGGCGCGAAGCCGACACCGCGATCGCGCACCGAGAGGCGCGCCCACCCATCGCGCCCCTGCGCCAGGCCGACCGAGACGGTGATCTCCCCCTTGCCGAGCGCGGCGGGCGTGCCGTACTTGATGGAGTTGGACACCAGGTTGGTGATCACCTGCTCCAGCCGCGCGGCGTCCCACTGACCCACCAGCGAGTCGACCTCGCGCACCAGGCACAGCGTCTGGCCGGGAGCGGCCTCGAAGCGCTCGAGCACCGTAGCGGCCAGCTCGACCAGGTCGGTCTCCGCCAGTCGCAGCGCCAGCTGGCCGGTCCGGATGCGCGAGACGTCGAGCAGGTCGTTCACCAGATCCGCCAGTCGCGTGACCTGGCGGTCCATGCTGGTCAGCGTGCGGACCAGGCGGTCGACGTCGAGCGGCTGGCTCTTCTCGCGAGAGCGGTCGATCAAGCGGAGGAGGATCTGGATCTGCCCCTTGAGTGGCGTCAGCGGCGTGCGCAGCTCGTGGCTGGCGATAGAAAGGAAGTCATCTTTGGCCCGCGAGGCCATCTCGACCGCGCCGTACAGCTCGGCGCTCTCCAGCCCCACCGCGAGGGTGTCGGCGACCGTCTGCAGGAAGGCCACCTCAGTCGCGCCGACGCGGCGCCGCTCGGTGTCCATCAGGGTCAACGAGCCGAACGTCCGCGTCCGGGCGATGAGCGGGAACGCGGCGTAGGCCGGGATCTCCTGGCGCTCCAGGTTCGCCTGCGCGTCCAGAGAGAGCTTGGCGCGACCGACGACGACGGGCTCGCCCCGCCTGACCGCCTGCGCCGAGAGGGACGGACCGGACGCCGCCATCGTGCGTGACCGCTCCTCCTGCTCGGGCGACACGCCGTGCGCCGCGAGGAGGCGCAGCTCTTCGCCCTCCAGCCGGAAGATGAAGACGCGGGACCAGCCGGTGGCGCCCGCGACGGTGCCGACGACGCGGGCCGCCCACTCGTCCGGCGTGCCAACGCGGGCCACGGCCTGGACGATGTCCGAGAGAGCGCCCGCACGGCGGCCGGGCGCGGGGCGCGCGCGCGGCACTGCGCCGGTCATCTGGTTGCGCCCCACGGCAACGCAGTTTTCGTGCCGCCCACGCCGCCGGAAGACCGGCCGCCCTGCCGGCGCCGCGGGGCAGGCCGCGGGTCAGGCGCAGGTTAGGCCGCGCGGGCCGTCCGGGCCGTTCCGGCCGGGTGCGAGACGCGCACCGCGGCCGGCGCCGCGTCTTCGGCGCGCGCGATGCGCAGCCAGCGCGGCTCCACCCACTTGCGGTGCGCGGCGATCAGCATGGCCAGCCATGCCCCGCCCAGCACGTAGCCGCCGGCGACGTCGGACGGCCAGTGAGCGCCGAGGTACACGCGCGAGAGTCCCACCAGGGCGATCAGCACCGCCGATACGCCGAGCACGGTCGCCGCCAGGATGTGCGTCGCCGCGCCCGTATCGCGCCGGCGGAGCGTGCGCGCGCAGAGGTAGATCAGCGCGCCGAAGAACACCACGTAGTGCACGGTGTGACCGCTGGGGAAGCTGAAGTCGGTGGGATGCTGGAGCACACGCACCAGGTCTTCGGTCGGTCGCGCGCGTCCCACCGCCAGCTTGACGGCGCCGGCCATGGCGTCCGCGGTCGCGGTGAGCGCCATCAGGATGGTCGCCGCCCAGCGGCGCAGCGCGGCGAACGCGGCGACCGCGAGCCCGTAGATGACGATGACCCACGGCTCGGCGCCGGGAGTGCTGACCGCATGCATCAGCGGCGACATGATGAAGTCGGTGCGGCGTGCCTGCTGGACCGCGCGCCCGATGGCCAGGTCGCCCGGCAGGACGACGAGCGAGCTGGCGAAGAACGCCAGTGCCGTACCGGCGAGCACGAGTGCCAGCCATCCGCCGATCAGGAGGGCGGGCGTCCAGCGCGCGCGCTGCGCGACTTCCTGGGCGGCGTCCTCTACCTTTGCGTCCAGCGGCGCGTCAGGCGTGACGGGCGTGACGGGCTTCACGACGGAAACTACCGCAACTTGTGCGCCGCGCGGCTCACGCGCGCCGCAGCACGACCTCGAACAGCGCTCCGCCGGCGACGGCGAGCATGGCCTGCACCACGGCCAGCTTCAGAAACGCCCAGCACACCCGCAGCGGCCTGCCGTCCCGCGCGGCCGAGCGCAGGTAGCCCTCGGCGATCGCGACGAACAGGAAGAGGACGATGCCGGTGACGGTCATCGTGAGCAGATAGACCGTGTCGCTCGCCGGCCGGTCCCCCTTCCAGGGGAACCAGACCCGTCCCCAGGCCGCCGCCGCCTGGTGCCAGATCCACAGCGTCCAGTAGGAGGCGACCAGGAGCACGCCGAGCAGCGCGTACGCCAGGGCGTAGGCCCCGAAGAACGTGCGCGCAAAACGCGCTACGGCTGCGCCCGACATGGGTCGGGCGCAACCGTAGCACGCGTGCGTCTGTGCTGTTACGCGGCGACGATGCGCCGCGCTCGCTTACAAACCGCTGGTAACGCGACGGCCCGTGAACAGGTTGAACAGGGCCACCAGAAGCGCCAGGACGAGCAGAATGTGGATGAGCCCACCCACGTTCATGACGAAACCGCCCACCCAGCCCAGCAGCAGCAGGATCACGATGATCCACAAGATCGTCGGCATCGCTTTTTCTCCTTTCGCAACGTCTTGGAACGTTGTCCGCTGGACGCTAGCGCAAGAGCAGTGCCACGGCCCCGTCTTCAGGTGTGACCGATCTGGGCGAAGGCGTCACCACCCCGCGGCATAGCCGTCGCCGCGCGGGTCCGCGCCGCCCGAGAGCACGCCGGTCCGGGGATCGACGGTGACGGCGCACATCAGGGACACGCCGCCCCACGCGTGGTTCGCGTGCACCTCGTGCCCCAGCGCGGCGAGCGCCGCGCGCACGTCGTGGGGGATGCGCGTCTCGGCGTCGACCCGTCCGGGCTCGTAGACGTGGGGCCAGAACGAGTTCTGGAAGCTGCGCGTCACGACGCGCGGCGCCTCGATCGCCGCCTGCGGCTCCATGCCGAACTCGACGACGTTGAGGAACACCTGCAGCATCCCCTGGACCTGCGAATCCCCGCCCGGGCAGCCGAAGGCCATGCTGACGCGGCCGTCCTTCAGCGCCATGGCGGGGTTGGGCGTGAGACGCGGCCGCTTCCACGGGGCCAGCGCCGAAGGATGGGCGGGATCGAGCCAGCTCTGACCGCCGCGCCCCGAGATGGGGAACCCCAGGCCGGGCACGCACGGGCCGCCCACGCCGCCGTCGGACGGCGTGGCGGAGAAGGCGTTGCCCGCGGCGTCGACGACGCAGACGTACGACGTGTCGTGCTCGGTGTCCTGCCGCGCGCCGATCCGCAGCGCCGCGGCGTTGCCCGGCGGTGGGGCGCCTGGCCACGCGCGATCGGGGCGGATCATCGCGCGGCGCTGCGCCGCGTACGCGTCGGACATCAGACGCTCGAGTGGGACGTCGACGAAGTCCGGGTCGCCGAAGTACGCGTCGCGATCGGCGAAGGCGAGCTTGAGCGCCTCCAGGATGGTGTGCAGGTACGCCGCGCTGCCGTGTCCCAGCGCGGGGAGGTCGACGCCTTCCAGCAGGGCGAGCGCGAGGAGCAGCGTCGGCCCCTGGCACCACGCGCCGCAGGTGAGCACGTCGTACCCCCGGTACGCCCGCCGCGCCGGTGGCTCGATGCCGACGCGGAATTCGGCCAGATCGGACTCGGTCAGCAGCCCTCCGTTCGCCTGGTGGAAGGCCGCGATCTGGCGCGCAATCTCACCGCGGTAGAACAGGTCACGCGCCGCGTAGATCCGGGCGCGCCGGTCGCCGGAGGCCGAGGACTCGGCCGCGAGGAGGCGCC
>DASTZM010000727.1:0-6732 GCA_035764305.1 Chloroflexota bacterium
ACCGGTCAGCGCCAGCAGCCCGCCCAGCGCCACCGGCACCGAGATGGGCGGAATCAGCTGCTCCAGCGCCGCATCCAGCCGCACCGGACTGCGCCCCACCACCCCCCTCAGCAGCAGACGCGGCACCACGCCGCGCAGCACGTCCACCCGGCCGCGCTCCCAACGCCGGTTCTGCGCCGCCGCCTGTCTGAAGCTCACGGGCATGTCCGCCAGCACCGTCGCCTCCGGCGCAAAGTCCACGCGCAGTCCCTCCGCCACCAGCGCCAGGTGCAGCTCCACGTCCTCCGCCAGCCCGTGCGCTGTCCAGCCCCGCCCCTCCAGCACCTCCGCCGCGAAGCACATGCCATTCCCCTTCAGCCCGCACGACAGGCCCAGCGCGGCGCGCCCCAGCGGGCGCGCGTAGTGGATCGCCGCCAGCGCCGCGTAGCGAAGCGCGGCCAGCGCCGACTCCCCCGCGTTGAGCACCGTGTAGTACGCCTGCACCACCCGGCTCCCCTGCTCGAGCCGCGCGTCCATCGCCGCCAGGAAGTTGGCCGAGACCACCGAGTCCGCGTCGAGTACGACGTACGCGTCGTACCGCTCCTCCCCTGCGCGCAGGCGCTCCAGCAGCCACGCCAGCGCGTACCCCTTGGCTTTCAGGCCCTCGTCGAACCGCTCGTGGACCCGCAGGTCCACGCCGGGGTGGCTCGCCGCGAAGCGCCGCACCACCTCCGCCGTCTCGTCCGCGCAGTTGTCGGCCACCACGTGCGCCACCCACCGCTCCCGCGTGTAGTCCAGCCCCGCCAGGCTCCCCAGCAGCCGCTCGATCGTCAGCGCTTCGTCGTGCGCCGGGACGAGCAGCGCGAAGCGGCGCATGCCCGGACCTGCCGGGGGCACCCGCCGCCGGCAGGCCACCGCCGCCACCGCCAGGAACACCAGGTACAGCGCCGCCAGGCACACCGCCAGCGCCGCCAGCGTCAGCGCCCCGTCAAGTGTCTGCGCCGCCACATTCGCCATCGCTCGACTCCGCCTCAGGCGGCCATCGGGGCGGGGACAGTGTCCGGCGCCGCGCGCTCGACCTCGCCCTGCACTTCGGCCACCGCCGCCCGCACCTGCTCCGCGACCCGCTCGGCAAACTGGTCCACTCGCAGCAGCCCCGCCACCAAACGGCGTCCCGCCTGTCCCATCCGGCGGCGCTCCTCCGGGTGCCCCAGCAGGTAGTCGAGCGCCCGGCGCAGCGCCAGCGCATCCCCCACCGGCACGTACATCCCGGTCTGCTCCCACGGCAGCCCCGCGTCGCGCGCCAGCGTGCGCAGCATCGACTCGGGGCGGCCTCGCGACACACCACCGCGCGTCGCCGCGCGCCGATCTTCCACCACGTCGGTCTGCCCGGCCGTGTGCGTCACCACCACCGGTTTGCCCATCGCCATCGCCTCCAGGACCGTCGTCACACCCGCCTGGAAGTCGGTCTCCACCACCGGCACCACCACCACCGCCGCGCGCGCGTACAGCGCGCGCAGCTCCTGGTAGTCCAGCGACGTCACCGTCACGTTCCACGGGCGCGCCGCCGCCAGTGCGGTGTTGCGCCGCTTCGACCAGTGGCTGGCCGCCGCCACAACCACCTGCGCCGCCATCCCCGCCGCCGCGCGGAACAGCGTCGGGTAGTCGCGCAGCTCCAGCCCTGCGCTCGC
Organism: Chloroflexota bacterium; assembly: GCA_035764305.1. GTDB lineage: Bacteria > Chloroflexota > UBA11872 > UBA12225 > UBA12225 > DASTZM01. The sequence goes on from DASTZM010000727.1 coordinate 1,671, forward strand.
CACCAGCTGCTCGTCTTCCTTTATCTCCGGCACCCGCACCGCATCCCAGAACTCGGTGTCCACCTGGTACGGCACCAGCGCCAGACGCCGCGCCGGGACCCCCAGGGCTCGCCGCGCCAGGTCGCGCTGCAGCGTCGCGTGCAGCAGCACGCGCTGGACGTGTGTCCACACACGCAGCCTGGTGAAGAAGAATCGCTTCTTTGGCGCGCTGATCCGATGCCCGATCGTCACGTGCGCCGTGCGTGACCTGCCCCCTTCCACCAGCTTGAGCAGCAGCGCCAGCCAGATCCCGATGTGCTCGCCGTCGGTCAGGATCGCGTCGTAGTCGCCCCGGCGCCGGAACGCCAGCCACGCCTGCGCCACCGCCACGCCCAGCGTCCGCGCCAGCAGTCCTTGAAAGGCCCCCCGCCGCGCCGCCGTCCGGTCCAGCACGTCGGCCCGCAACGCGTCGGCGATCGCCGCATAGTCTTTCCGCGGCCCCGTGGGCGGTCCCGTGCGCCGCGCCGCCACGCCCGACGGCAGATCGGCGCTCACCACAAAGAGCGTGCGCACCCGATCCATCAGTTCACTCCCCGCAGCGCGCTCAGCGCGCGCAGCCCTACCGCCGGCGCCAGCTCCACGGGCCCCGCCGGCACAACGTCCCCAAGCGCCCCGTCGCCTTCGGCCGCCAGACTCTCCAGCTGCGCCAGCGGGTCCAGCGGCGGCTCGATCCGCAGCAGCTCCCGCATGCGCCGCACGTCCGCCACGAAGCGCGCCGGCCGCGGCCCGCGCCCGTCCTCGCCGATGCCCTCCGGCAGCACGCGCACGTGGGACTGCCCTCCCACCGCCGCCACCGCGCGGCGCGCCGCGTCGGCCAGGCGCACGCCCGTGCCGCTGCCCACGTTGATCGTCGGCACGCGCGCCTCCAGCCCCGCGGCGCGCACCAGTGCGTCCACGACGTGCCCCACCCAGATGAAGTCCGCCGTGCGGTCGCCGCGCACCTCCACGTTCTGCCCCCGCGCCGCCCCGGACAGCCACGCCGGGATCGGTCCGGCCGCATCGTACGGTCCGTACACCTCGCTCAGCCGCAGCACTACGGAATCCAGGCCGTGCTCGCGCCGGTAGGCGCGGCAGTACGCCTCCGCCGCCGCTTTGCTCGCGCCGTAGCAGCTCAGCGCCAGCAGCGGATGGGACTCGTCCACCGGCAGGTCGATCGGTTCGCCGTACACCTCATAGGTAGAAGCGAACACGACACGCCCCACCCGGTACCGCGCCGCCGCTTCCAGGACGTTGACCGTTCCGATGACGTTCGTCTCGAAGCCCGCGTGGGTTCCGTCCGCCCGCGCCGCCAGGTGATAGACCGCCTCCGCGCCGCGCAGCGCGCGCGCTACCGTCTGTGCGTCCCGCACATCGCCCGCCAGGTAGTCCACCCGCGCCGCCGACCCGCCCTCCAGCCACTGCGCCGGGCGGCGCCCCGGCAGGTCCAGCACCACCACCTCGGTGTCGGCCGACCGCAGCAGCCGGCGCACGAGGTGCCCGCCGACGAACCCCGCTCCACCGGTGACGACCACTCTCCCCATGTACAGTCATCATCCGGGGTCCCTCTCAGTCCCTCGTAGCGCGCTGGTTGAGAACCAGTTGAGCCTGCGTTACGCCTCCCACGGCACGGGACTGGCTACAAAGCTTCCTGACCGCACCTGATGCGCCGTCTCTCCGTCCGCAGCGCCCTCGCCGCCGCCGCCGCTCTTGCGGTGATAGTCGCGGCCGGGCTGCGCCCAATCGAGGTGAGCGCCGGGCCGCCCACCTTCACCAGCGCATTCGGCGGCCAGCCCGCTGCCCCCGCCTCCTGGCGCGCCGCCGACTGGGACGTCACCGTCCACTCGCGGGACCGCGAAACCTGGCGCCAGCTCGATCCCATGGCCGCGCATCACGGCGCCGACTGCGGCCCTGCCCCCGCCACCCACGCCGTCAGCCGCTACGAGGACGCCGTCTTCCAGTGCCGCGACCACCTCATGACCGCCATCAATGCCGGCGGCTACGGCATGATCTACCTCACCCCCACCCAGCAGCTCGACTTCTCGGCGCAGGCCGGAGGCACCGGCCATCTGCGCTTCGACCTCTCCACCCAGCGCGCGTCGGTGCGCGACTGGGTCGACCTGTGGCTCACCCCGTACGACGACAACCTCCAGCTCGCGCTCGACGAGTGGATCCCCGACGGAAGTGGACTGCCGCGCCGCGGTCTGCACGTCGTGATGGACACCTTCTTCCCCGAGTCCGGCCCCGCGCAGACGATCTTCAAAGCCTTCGTCATCCGGGACTTCGCCGTCACCGAGCTGCCGCTCGCCACGACGAAGGGCTACGAGAGCGTGCTCGAGCCGAGCGCCACCCGGCGCGAGGTGTTCGAGCTACAGCTCTCACGCACCCGCGTCAGGTTCGGCCTGCCCGAGCGCGGCCTCTGGTGGATCGACGCCCCGACCCCCGATTTGGGGTGGGACCAGGCCGTCGTCCAGCTCGGCCACCACTCGTACAACCCCACCAAGCTGTGCGACCCGCCTCGCCTGGCCCCCCACCACGTCCAGGCGTGTGGCCCCAACACCTGGCACTGGAACAATATCGTGCTCTTCCCTGCCCGGCCCTTTACCGTCGTGCATGCCGACCAGCGCGACGCGGGCCCGGGAGCAGACGCCGCCGCCCGTGCGCCGCAGCCGGCCGAGCTGCGCTTCCAGCGCGCCGCGCCCGCGCGCGCCCACCTCCGCTTCGCCGGGATCGGCGCCAACCTGGAGTTGAGCGTCGACGGCGGGGAAACGTGGCGCCCTGCCGAGCTCCAGGCCCGCTCCAAGGACCCCGCGCCGGAGGATCACTTCAAGAGCTACTGGACGCCCGTCCCGGCCGGTACGCGTGCCGTGCTCGTGCGCGGCGCCCCCTGGTCGGGCGGCGACTGGCTCGTCCGCGACGTCTCGCTCTGGTCTCCCACCTCGGACGTCGAGGTCGCGGGCGTCAGCGTCATCCGCCGTCCCGCGGCACTGGTGCTCTTCGATCGCCTCGGCGATGCCCTGCGCCGCATCCTCCCGTGGGTGCTCGGCCCGTCACGTTCCGTTACGAAACCCGAATAGTCTGTAACGAAACCCGAATAGTCCGTAACTGACGATCACGTTCCATCTTCTCTGGAACGGCGTTACGAGGGCGATACAAGCCTGACGAAAATGGCACGCATCCTGCGTTGAGAGCCTGTCAACACACTCCGGTCACTCGAAGAGCCGGTGTGAAGTCGTCCCAGGAAACCGCAAGCGCCCCATGATCCCCCAGCCACCAGCCCCCGTACTCGACTACGCGCCCACGTCGGTCCCCGCGTCACCGCTTACGGAGGCGCCCAGCGGGCCGGCCCCGGCGCCGCGACCGCGCCCGCGGCGCCGCGTCGAGCGCGCCACCCCGCCGAGCGACGCGCTCGCCACCATCGCACACGAGCTGCGCGGGCCGCTGCAGTCGCTCGGAACCTCCGCCGCGCTCCTCGCCGAGGACGTGGACACCCTCTCCCCATCCCAGGTGCGAGAGACCGCACTCGCCATCCACCGGCGCGCCGTCTGGCTGCAGCGCCTCGCCGAGAACCTGCTCACCGCCGCCGCGCTCGAGCGGGGCGGCCTGAGCGTCTGCGCCCATCCCACCGATCTGCGCGAGGTCGTCGAGGAGACCGCGCTCGTCGTCGAGCCGCTGCTCGCGCAGCGCGCTCAGCGGCTGCGCATCGCCCTCCCCGAGCACGCCGCGGGGGCGCTCGTCGACCGCCGCTGCATCGGCCAGGCGCTGGCCAACCTGCTGCTCAACGCCGCCAAGTTCAGCGACCCCGGCACCGACGTCGACGTCATCCTCTCGCCCACCGCTTGGCCGGGCGGCTGGCGTCTCACCATCGCCGATCGCGGCCCCGGCATCCGACCGGAGGACGCGACGCGCCTCTTCTCCCCCTACGTGCGCGGCGAGACGCGTGTCGACGGTCTCGGGCTTGGCCTGTCCATCGTCCGCTCCATCGCGGAGGCCCACAACGGCCGCGTCGGCGCGGCGCCACGCGACGGCGGCGGCGCCTGCTTCTGGATCGAGATCTAACCCCGCACCGCACTCCCAGACCCCGCAGCCACACCACACCACCACCACCGCACCGGAGACTCCCACGTGAAAGTGCTGCTCGTTGACGACGACGTCGACCACGTCGACCTGATGTCCTACGCCCTTCGGCGCGAGGGCTACGCGGTCTCCACCGCGCTGGATGGCCTCCAGGCGCTCGAGCGCTGGCAGACCGAGAAGCCCGACATTATCCTGCTGGACGGCAATCTGCCCAAGCTCGACGGCGCCGAGGTGTGCCGCCGAATCCGGCACGAGTCCAAGACGCCCATCATCATGGTCTCCGCGCGCGACGAGGACAAGGACATCATTTCCGCCCTCCAGTACGGCGCCGACGACTACGTCACCAAGCCGTTCAACGCCAAGCAGCTCACGGCACGCATGCAGGCCGTGTTGCGCCGCTGCCAGCCCGACCCGTTCCGCCAGCCCGCCAGCGAGGTGCGCGCCGGCGACATCGTGCTTGACCTGCACAGCCACAGCGTCACCGTCGCCGGGCGCCTCGCGGACCTGACGCCGCTCGAGTTCAAGATCCTGTACGTCCTGGCCATGAACGAGGGCCGCGTCGTCCCCTATTCCCGCCTGATCGAGCACGCGTGGGGCTTCTTCAACGAGCAGTCGTCCACGCTGCTCAAGACCCACATCTGCCACATCCGGCGCAAGCTGGGCATCGACACCGGTCGCACCAGCCGCCTCAAGGCCGTCTTCGGCGTCGGCTATTCGCTCCAGAAGCAGGCCGCACCCGCCGTCGCTGCCTGACCGCGCGGCCCCAACGGGCCGCTAGCCCATCGTCGTGTAGCGCTCCGGCTCCACCAGGTACGTCACGCGCTGCTCCCCCGCGTTCTTCGGGTAGTTGCGGTCGCCGTGGTACTTCTCGCGCAGGTCGCAGATCCGGTCGTACGCCCCGTCCTCGCTCTCCGAGACGACACGTCCGCGCACCTGGACGTAGCGGTAGGGATTCTGCGGGTCCTGGATC